>NZ_JAYWVC010000022.1:0-69154 GCF_036281785.1 Streptomyces chiangmaiensis
CAGCGAGGACCCGGGAAAGGCCATCCGGAGTCCGGGATTCCGCTTTCGTTCGAACGTGCAACCGCCGCCGCCCCGCCCTGCACGGGGCGGCGGCACCCCGGTTGATACACCCTCAAGACCTCTTCAGTTCACCTTCCGTTCACCCAGGTTTCCTACGTTCAACGGGCCAATGACCTCCCACAGAAGCCTGGGTAAATGGAACACATCACGCTCCTCCTCGGAATCGTGATCGTCACCGCTTTCGTGTTCGATTTCACGAACGGTTTCCACGACACCGCCAACGCGATGGCGACAACCATCTCGACCGGCGCCCTGAGACCCAAGACGGCCGTGGCGATGTCCGCCGTGCTGAACCTCGTCGGCGCCTTCCTCTCCGTCGAGGTCGCCAAGACCATCTCCGGCGGCATCATCAACGAGCAGGGCATACGCGTCGAAGTGATCTTCGCGGCGCTCGTGGGCGCCATCCTGTGGAACCTGCTGACCTGGCTCCTCGGCCTGCCCTCCAGTTCCTCCCATGCCCTGTTCGGCGGTCTGATCGGCGCCGCCGTCTCCTCGGCCGGCTGGTCCGCGGTGAACGGCTCGACGATCGTCACCAAGGTCCTGATCCCCGCGGTCGCCGCACCGATCGTGGCGGGCCTCGCCGCCATGCTCGCGACGCGCCTGTCGTACGTCATCGGCAGCCGCACCGACGACAAGGCCACCGCGAAGGGCTACCGCGCCGGATCGATCGCCTCGTCCGCCCTGGTCTCCCTGGCCCACGGCACCAACGACGCCCAGAAGACGATGGGCATCATCACCCTGGCGCTGGTCACCGGCGGTGTCATCGCCCCCGGCTCCAACCCTCCCGTCTGGGTCATCGTCTCGGCCGGCCTGGCCATCGCACTCGGCACCTATTTCGGCGGCTGGCGCATCATCCGCACCCTGGGCAAGGGCCTGACCGACCTCGCGCCGCAGCAGGGCTTCGCCGCCCAGACCAGCGCGGCGACCGCGATCCTCGCCTCCTCGCACATAGGCTTCTCACTCTCCACCACCCAGGTCTGCTCCGGCGCCGTCATGGGGGCCGGCCTCGGCCGCAAGGGCGGCGTGGTCCGCTGGTCCACCGCGACCCGGATGTTCGTCGCCTGGGGCCTGACGCTCCCGGCCGCCGGCCTCGTCGGCGCGGGCGCCGAACTCCTCACCAAGCAGGGCACATGGGGCACGGTCGCCACCGGCGTGCTGCTGGTGGCCGGCGCCGGCGTCGTCCGGACGCTGTCCCGCCGCAAGCCGGTCACGGTCGACAACGTCAACGACGTCGAGACCGACTCCGCGGGTGTCGTCACGACGGCGATCGCCGCGGTGATCCCACCGCCGGCGGGCCCGGTCGTGTCGGCCGGCGCCACGACGGACGCCGCCGGCCGGCCGGCCGCCATCCCGGCCCAGAACTCAGGCCCCTCCGCGGAGCCGGCCAGCCCCGCGACGGTATAAGGAAGCACCCTCATGAACATCGACTGGGCAGCCCTCGGCTCCGTCTTCGGCGTCAGCCTCGTGGTCACCGTGGCCCTGGTGGGCCTGTTCACCCTGGGCGTCGTGAGCCTGACGAAGAAGGAATCGGCCCGGGGCGGTACGGCCGCCCTCGCGGTCACCGGCGCGTACGCCTGTTTCGCGGCGTGCGCGGCGGCGGTCGGGTACGGGATCTTTCTGATCGTCTCCTGACCCGCCACGGCTCGTCCGCCCGATCGGGCACGCATAGCTCGGCGCGGCGGTCGTCAACGCCCTCGCGGCGAACGTCGGCCGGGCCCTGCGCGGCCGCTCGGCAGCGGCACGGCCCCGGGGGATCAGCGGGTTCCCGAGCCCCGTGGACGGACCGTCGCCACAGCCCGGTCGAGAGCACGGAGACGCTCCGGGACCGGGGTGAGGCCCCACCACAGGCCCGCGCAGGACGCCGCGGCGATCGTCACCACCAACCAGACGAGGGCCCGTGCCAGGGACCCCGGGACGAGCAGTGCGGCGAGCGCGCCGACGCCCACCGCGAACATCCCTGTGGTCAGGGAGAAGAGCGCCAGCGGGGCCGCCGACGACAGCGCGGTACGCGGAGCGCGGGGACCTCCCGCGCGCGCCGAGACATCCTTGGCCCTGTCCCCCATGTGGGTCCCCTCCCGTCCTTCGGACGGACCTTCAGAAACCGTCCACTGCCGGGGTTCTCGAGTCCGGTCAGCAAACCACACCATGCGGTGCGGCGAAAGACGAGCACCGGGCCGGTGCGCCGTTTCGAGTCACGCACCAGAATGTGCGCCCCTCCAGGGCGACTTCGACACAGTCGTTGGTTTCGGCTTCCGAGTAACTGCTCTTGAGCCGGACTCGCGCCGCCCTGCCGATCACACCGACCTCCGTCTCACCGTCAGCGCACCGACCCGGCGTCCTCAGCGCAACGCCCCAGGGCGCCGTGTTTTCGCCGCTGCCGCAGGCAACAGAGGCCCGGCCGCACCAGGTTCGCCTCCCCGCGACGAATCACCCAATGCCGCTCGTCGGCGCTCTCCGCATTCTTCGTCTTTGTCTCCGCTTGTACTGCCGTCCCCTGGTCTTCCCAGGTTCCCCGCCTGGAAAGAGCGCAGAAGGCGTCGATTCGGTTGGCTGACGGCAGGTCAGCGATGTGGGCCTCAGCACACCGCAGCTTCGCAGGTCAAGAGCAAGTTGACGGGTGTTCCGGGGCGTGGTGGACTGCCGGGGCCAGTACGGCGGCAGGAGAGGAAGCCGGTGTGAGTCCGGCGCGGTCCCGCCACTGTCACCGGGGAAGAAATCCCCCGGGAGCCAGGAACTCTCACCGCCGATCTCGTCGAACCAGGGCGTGGACACCCTGAGTGAGGACATATCGCCATGAGCGGCTGCCGTTCGAGGTCCAGCAACCGGGTCCTGCCCTACCCCGCGGTCGGCTGAGCCGGTGGGTGCCGATCGCCTCTTCGCGTACGGCGCCGCCGTCGGCCTCCTCGGTGACCACCTGTTCGGCGATCCGCGCCGCGGGCATCCGGTCGCCGCGTTCGGGCGGGCCGCGGGCGCCGTGGAGCGGGTGCTGTGGCGGGACCACCGCGGGTGGGGCGCGCTGCACACCGCCGTGTGCGTGGGTGGTGCCGTGTCGCTCGCGGCCCTCACCGCGTCGGCCGTACGTCCGTCTCCCGCGGCCTCCGTCGCCCTGACCGCCGCC
This sequence comes from Streptomyces chiangmaiensis, assembly GCF_036281785.1. Lineage (NCBI taxonomy): Bacteria > Bacillati > Actinomycetota > Actinomycetes > Kitasatosporales > Streptomycetaceae > Streptomyces > Streptomyces chiangmaiensis. The sequence continues at coordinate 3,179 of NZ_JAYWVC010000022.1, forward strand.
ACCACCTGGGCCGTCGTCGGGGGGACGTCGCTCGCCCGGGAGGCCCGCACGATCGGGCGTGCGCTGGAAGCGGGCGACGTCGAGGCCGCCCGCGCACGGCTGCCCCACCTGTGCGGGCGTGATCCGCAGGCACTGGACGCCGACGGGATCGCACGGGCCGTGGTCGAGTCCGTCGCCGAGAACACCTCGGACGCCGTGGTGGGCGCGCTGGTGTGGGGCGCGGTGGGCGGGGTGCCCGGACTCGTCGGCTTCCGGGCCGTCAACACTCTCGACGCCATGGTCGGCCACACGTCGCCTCGTTACCGGCGCTACGGATGGGCCTCCGCCCGCCTCGACGATCTCGCGGGATGGCCGGGCGCACGCCTCACCGCCGCCCTCGCGGCGGCATCGGGTCCGGATCCGAGGGGAGCCGCCCGTGTCTGGCGCGCTGACGCCGCCGAGCACCCGAGCCCCAACGCCGGTCCTGTGGAGGCCTCGTTCGCGGGGGCCCTCGGGGTGCGACTGGGCGGGACGCTGTCCTACGGGGGACGGGTCGAGCACCGGCCGGTGCTGAACGGCGGGGGACGCGCGGTCCGCGTCGACGACGTCGAACGGGCCGTACGGCTCTCCCGACGCGTCACCACGCTCGCGCTCGGCGTCACGGTCGCCGGGCGGCTGCTCGGCCGAAGGTTTCTCCCGAAGGGACGTACGTCATGAACGGCGGACTGCTCGTCGCCGGCACCACCTCCGACGCGGGCAAGAGCGTCGTCACCGCGGGGATCTGCCGTTGGCTCGTACGCCAGGGCGTCAAGGTGGCGCCCTTCAAGGCGCAGAACATGTCACTCAACTCCTTCGTCACCCGCGAGGGTGCCGAGATCGGGCGGGCGCAGGCCATGCAGGCCCAGGCGTGCCGCATCGAGCCGACCGCACTGATGAACCCCGTCCTGCTCAAGCCCGGGGGCGAGCAGAGCAGTCAGGTGGTACTGCTGGGGAAGCCCGTCGGCGAGCTGAGCGCGCGCGGGTACCACGGGGGGCGGCAGCAGCTGCTCCTCGGCACCGTACTCGACTGCCTCGCCGAGTTGCGGGGCACGTATGACGCGGTGATCTGTGAGGGGGCCGGCAGTCCGGCCGAGATCAATCTGCGGCGTACCGACATCGTCAACATGGGGATCGCGCGGGGCGCGCGCCTGCCCGTGCTCATCGTGGGCGACATCGACCGCGGGGGCGTGTTCGCCTCGTTCTTCGGCACGGTCGCCCTGCTGTCGCGCGAGGACCAGGAGCTCGTCGCCGGCTTCCTGGTCAACAAGTTCCGCGGGGACGTCTCCCTGCTGGAGCCGGGGCTGGACATGCTGCATGGCCTCACCGGGCGCCGGACGTACGGGGTCCTCCCCTTCCGGCACGGACTCGGGATCGACGAGGAGGACGGGCTGAGGGTGTCCCTGCGGGGCGCCGGACGCGAGTCCGAGGTCTCCGCCCCCGTCGGTGAGGACGTGCTGCGCGTCGCCGTCTGCGCCCTCCCCCTCATGTCCAACTTCACGGACGTGGACGCCCTCGCCGCCGAACCCGGCGTCGTCGTACGGTTCGTGGACCGGCCGGAGGAACTCGCCGACGCGGATCTGGTGGTGGTCCCGGGCACGCGGGGAACCGTTCGGGCCCTCGAGTGGCTGCGCGCACGCGGGCTCGCCGACGCGCTTGTCCGCACGGCCGCCGAGGGACGCCCGACGCTCGGCATCTGCGGTGGTTTCCAGATCCTCGGCGAACACATCGAGGACGAGGTGGAAAGCCGCCGGGGCCGCGTCGACGGACTCGGAGTGCTTCCCGTCCGGGTGCGGTTCGCCCGCGAGAAGACCCTGACCCGACCGGTCGGCCAGGCCCTCGGCGAGCATGTCGAGGGCTACGAGATCCACCACGGGGTCGCCGAGGTGACCGGCGGGGAACCCTTTCTGGACGGCTGCCGGGTGGGAGCGGTGTGGGGCACCCACTGGCACGGCTCTCTCGAGTCGGACGGCTTCCGGCGGGCCTTCCTGCGCGAGGTGGCGGCCGCCGCGGGCCGCCGCTTCGTGCCGGCCCCCGGCACGTCGTTCGCCGCGCTGCGCGAGGAACAGCTCGACCGGCTCGGCGATCTGATCGAACAGCACGCCGACACGGACGCGCTCTGGCGGCTCATCGAGTCGGGCGCGCCGCAAGGACTGCCCTTCCTTCCCCCGGGAGCGCCCGCATGAGCACTGTGTTGTTGTTGTCGACGGCCGACACCGATCTCCTGGCGGCCCGTGCCTCCGGCGCGCCCTACCGGATCGGCAACCCGACGCGCGTGGAGGTCACGGAGGAGCTTTTGGGGCTGATGGAGGGCGCGGACATCGCCGTCGTCCGGCTGCTGGGCGGCAAGCGCGCCTGGGAGGACGGGCTCGCTGCCCTCAAGGCTTCCGGCATCCCGACCGTGCTGCTCGGTGGCGAGGCGGTCCCGGACGCGGAGTTGATGGCCGAGTCGTCCGTGCCCGCGGGCGTCGTGGCAGAAGCCCTGCGCTACCTGGTCGAGGGCGGTCCCGCCAACCTCACCGAGCTGGCCCGCTTCCTCTCCGACACCGTGCTGCTGACCGGCGAGGGGTTCGCCGAACCGCAGAAGATGCCCGAGTACGGCATCCACGGAGCACGCGCCTACGTCGAGGGTCGCCCCACCGTGGGCGTGCTGTTCTACCGGGCTCACGAACTCAGCGGCAACACCGCCTTCGTGGACACCCTGTGTGACGCGATCGAGGAACGGGGCGCCAACGCCCTCCCGGTGTACTGCGGTTCACTGCGCGGCGCCGACGCGCGGCTGTACGAGATGCTGTCGAAGGCCGACACGCTCGTCGCCACGGTGCTCGCCGCCGGCGGCACGCACGCCTCGCAGGCGTCGGCGGGCGGACCGGACCCAGTGGTGCGAAGCGCCTCCGTCGAGGGCGGTGGCGGGAGACGGGAGGGCGAGGAGTCCTGGGACATCGGCGCGCTCGCCGACCTGAACGTCCCGGTGCTGCAGGGCCTCTGCCTCACCTCGACGCGGTCCGCGTGGGACGCGTCCGACGCGGCCCTGACCCCCATGGACGCGGCAATGCAGGTCGCGATCCCGGAGTTCGACGGCCGTCTCGTCACGGTCCCGTTCTCCTTCAAGGAGCAGGGCCCGGACGACGTCCCGGTGTACGTGGCCGACCCGGATCGGTCCGCGCGCGTCGCCGGGATCGCCGTGCGCCACGCCCTGCTGAAGCACAAGCCGAACGCGGAGAAGAGGCTCGCGCTCGTCTTCACCGCCTACCCGACCAAGCACTCGCGGGTCGGCAACGCGGTCGGGCTCGACACCCCCGCTTCGGCGATACGGGTGCTGGACGCGCTCCGGGACGCGGGGTACGGCCTGACCGAGTACCCCTCGGGCGGTGACGAGCTGATCCACCGGCTCATCGAGGCCGGGGGCCATGACGTCGAGTGGCTGACCGAGGAGCAGTTGGCGGCCGCGCCCGCACGGGTGCCGCTCGCCGACTACCGGGCGTGGTTCGACACGCTGGACCCGGAGCTCGGGGACGCGATGCTGGAAGCGTGGGGGGAGCCGCCGGGCGGTCTGTACGTCGACGGGGACGACATCGTTCTCGCCTCCCTCCGGTTCGGCAACGTCGTGGTGATGATCCAGCCACCACGCGGCTTCGGCGAGAACCCCGTCGCGATCTACCACGACCCCGACATGCCGCCCTCGCACCACTACATGGCGGCCTACCGCTGGCTGGAGAACACCTTCCGGGCCGATGCGATCGTGCACATGGGCAAGCACGGCACGATGGAGTGGCTGCCGGGCAAGGGACTCGGCCTGAGCCGGGGCTGCGCGCCGGACGCCGTCCTCGCCGACCTCCCGCTGGTCTACCCCTTCATCGTCAACGACCCCGGCGAGGGCACCCAGGCCAAGCGGCGCGGGCACGCCACGGTCGTCGACCACCTCGTACCGCCGATGGCGCGCGCCGACATCTACGGCGACCTGGCGAAGCTGGAGCAGCTTCTCGACGAGTACGCACTCGTCTCCGACCTGGACCCGGCCAAGGCGCCCGCGGTGCGCGCGCAGATCTGGACCCTCGTCAAGGCCGCTGAGCTGCAGCATGACCTGCAGGTGGGCGAGCAGCCGGACGACGAGGCGTTCGACGCCTTCGTCATGCACATCGACGGATATCTGTGCGAGATCAAGGACGTCCAGATCAGGGACGGTCTGCACATCCTGGGCGGTGGCCCGGTCGGCGAGCCGCGCGTGAACCTCGTACTCGCCGTGCTGCGCTCCGCGCAGGTGTGGGGCGGGCAGGCGAACGCGCTCCCGGGTCTGAGGGCGTCGCTGGCCGAGCACTTCGGCCTGGTCGAGAAGGAGCTGCTCGCCGAGCCGGGCGCGCCGGTGAAGGTGCCGGTGGAGCTGACGGATCGGGCGGACGGTCCCGCACGGAGCGCCGCGGACGCCGTCGACCTGCTGGAGCAGTTGTGCCGGCGGATCGCGGAAGGCATGGAGGAGCGTGCCTGGGACACGGCCGCCGTCCCCGTCCTGGTACGGGACGTCCTCGGCACCGAACTGCCCGCTGCCGTGGCCGTCCTGGAGTTCGCCTGTACGGAGGTCGTGCCCCGGCTCGCCCGGACCACCGACGAGATCGGCCACATCCTCAAGGCCCTCGACGGCGGTTACGTCCCGGCCGGTCCCTCCGGCTCTCCGACCCGCGGTCTCGTCAACGTCCTGCCGACCGGCCGAAACTTCTACTCCGTCGACCCCAAGGCCATTCCGTCGAAGCTGAGCTGGGAGGTCGGGCAGTCGCTCGCGGACTCGCTGGTCGCGCGGTATCTGAGCGACACCGGCGCGTACCCGGAGTCGGTCGGCCTGACCGTCTGGGGCACATCGGCCATGCGTACCCAGGGCGACGACATCGCCGAGATCCTCGCACTGCTCGGCTGCCGCCCGGTCTGGGACGACGCCTCCCGGCGCGTGACCGGTTTCACGATCGTGCCCCTGGCCGAACTCGGCCGCCCGCGCATCGACGTCACGGTCCGCATCTCGGGCTTCTTCCGCGACGCGTTCCCGCATGTCGTCGGGCTCATCGACGACGCCGTACGAGCCGTCGCCGAGCTGGACGAGCCCGCCGAGCAGAACTTCGTCCGCGCCCACGCCGACGAGGACACCGCCGAGCACGGCGACCGGCGGCGCGCGACGGCCCGCATCTTCGGGTCCAAGCCGGGCGCGTACGGCGCCGGCCTGCTGCCGCTGATCGACGCCCGCAACTGGCGCAGCGACGCGGACCTCGCCGAGGTGTACGCGGTGTGGGGCGGCTACGCATACGGGCGCGGGCTCGACGGGCGGGCGGCACGCGGGGACATGGAGACCGCGTTCCGGCGGATCGCCGTCGCCGCCAAGAACGTCGACACCCGCGAGCACGACCTCGTCGACGCGGACGACTACTTCCAGTACCACGGCGGAATGGTCGCGATGGTCAGGCATCTGACCGGCGCGTCCCCCGAGGCGTATGTCGGCGACTCCGCCGTGCCCGACCAGGTCAAGACCCGCACGCTGGGCGAGGAGACCCGCCGGGTCTTCCGCGCCCGTGTCGTCAATCCGCGCTGGATGGCGGCCATGCGGCGCCACGGCTACAAGGGCGCCTTCGAGATGGCGGCGACCGTGGACTACCTCTTCGGGTACGACGCCACGGCCGGCGTGGTCGACGACTGGATGTACGAGAAGCTCAGCGCCGAGTACGTCTTCGACGCCGAGAACCGGGACTTCATGAAGAAGTCCAACCCCTGGGCGCTGCGCGGCATCACCGAGCGGCTGCTGGAGGCGGCCGAGCGCGGCCTGTGGGCCGAGCCGGACGCGGACACGCTGGAGCGGCTGCGCGCCACCTACCTGGAGCTGGAGGGCGACTTGGAGGGCGACGAGAAGTGAGTACCCCGTTTCCGTTCACGGCCGTCGTCGGCCAGGACGACCTGCGGCTCGCGCTGCTGCTGAACGCCGTGTCCCCGGCGGTCGGCGGTGTGCTGGTGCGCGGCGAGAAGGGCACCGCCAAATCCACGGCCGTACGCGCCCTTTCGGCGCTGCTGCCGGCGGTGGACGTGGTCCCCGGGTGCCGTTTCTCCTGCGCCCCCGCGGCGCCGGACCCGAACTGCCCGGACGGGCCCCACAAGACGGCGGCCGGCACGAAACGGCCCGCCCGCATGGTGGAGTTGCCGGTCGGCGCCTCCGAGGACCGGCTCGTGGGTGCCCTCGACATCGAACGGGCACTGGCCGAGGGCGTGAAGGCCTTCGAACCCGGCCTGCTCGCCGACGCGCACCGCGGGATCCTGTACGTCGACGAGGTCAACCTCCTCCACGACCACCTCGTCGACCTGCTGCTGGACGCGGCCGCGATGGGTGCCTCGTACGTCGAGCGCGAGGGCGTCTCCGTACGCCACGCCGCCCGCTTCCTGCTCGTCGGCACCATGAACCCCGAGGAGGGCGAGCTGCGGCCGCAGCTGCTCGACCGGTTCGGGCTGACGGTCGAGGTGTCCGCCTCGCGCGAGCCCGACCAGCGCGTGGAGGTCGTCCGGCGGCGGCTCGCCCACGACGACGACCCCGAGGTTTTCGCGGCGCGCTGGGCCGAGGAGGAGGCGGCGGTCCGGGCCAGGATCGTGGCCGCGCGCGAGCTGCTGCCCTCGGTGCGGCTCGGGGACGGGGCGCTCCGGCAGATCGCGGCGACCTGCGCCGCGTTCGAGGTGGACGGCATGCGGGCCGACATCGTGATGGCCCGCACGGCCACCGCGCTGGCCGCCTGGGCCGGGCGCACCGACGTGCACGCGGAGGACGTGCGGCAGGCCGCGCTGCTCGCCCTGCCGCACCGGCGGCGGCGCAACCCCTTCGACGCGCCGGGACTCGACGAGGACAGGCTCGACGAGACGCTGGAGGAGTTCGGCGGCCCGGACGACGACCCGGATCCGGATCCCGGCGGGCCCGGCGGCGGGCGACCGTCTCCGGACGACGCCCCACAGGGCGGTGACACCGCCGCGCGGCCCGAGGCCGGGGAGAGCGGGCAGCCGGGGGCCTCCGGCGCCGGGGAGCAGCAGGCCGTTCGGGCCTCACAGCCGTTCCGCACGAAGGTGCTGACCGTGCCGGGGCTCGGCGACGGTGCGGCGGGGCGGCGGTCCCGGGCGCGCACCGAACACGGGCGGACCACCGGGGCTCGGCGGCCCCGGGGGGCGCTCACCGAACTGCACCTGGCGGCGACCGTGCGGGCGGCGGCTCCGCACCAGCGGGCGCGCGGTCGGTCGGGCCCCGGACTCGTGGTGCGACGGGACGATCTGCGCCAGGCGACGCGGGAGGGACGCGAGGGGAACCTCGTGCTGTTCGTGGTCGACGCCTCCGGGTCCATGGCGGCCCGGCAGCGGATGGGCGCCGTCAAGGGCGCCGTGCTGTCCCTGCTGCTCGATGCCTATCAGCGACGGGACAAGGTGGGGCTGGTGACCTTCCGGGGTTCGGCGGCCGACGTCGCGCTGCCGCCGACCTCGTCGGTGGACGCCGCGGCGGCCCGGCTGAAGTCGTTGCCGACGGGAGGCAGGACGCCGCTGGCCGCCGGGCTGCTCAAGGCCCATGACGTGCTGCGGGTCGAGCGACTGCGGGACCCCGCGCGGCGGGCCCTGGTCGTGGTGGTGACCGACGGGCGGGCCACGGGGGGCGCCGAACCGGTGGCGCTGGCGGGGCGGGCCGCGGCCCTGCTGGCCGCCGAGGGTGTCGCGTCCGTGGTCGTGGACTGCGAGTCGGGGCCGGTGCGCCTGGGCCTGGCCGGGCGGCTCGCCGGGGAGCTGGGCGGTACGGCGGTGACGCTGGACGGGTTGCGGGCGGACAGCATCACCGGCCTTGTACGGAACGTGCAGGAGTCGCAGAGGACCGCGAGGAGGGCCGCCTGATGCCGCAGGGACAGCCGAGTGTCGTGCCGAAGGACGGCCTGACGACCCGTCAGCGCCGCAACCGACCGCTCGTCGTCGTGCACACGGGCGTCGGCAAGGGCAAGTCGACCGCGGCCTTCGGGCTCGCGCTGCGCGCCTGGAACCAGGGCTGGCCGATCGGGGTGTTCCAGTTCGTCAAGTCGGCCAAGTGGAAGGTCGGCGAGGAGAACGCGCTGCGGGTCCTCGGCGCCTCGGGACAGGGCGGCACCGTCGACTGGCACAAGATGGGCGAGGGCTGGTCGTGGGTGCAGCGCGACGATCAGATGGACAACGAGGAGAGGGCCCGCGAGGGCTGGGAGCAGGTCAAGCGTGACCTGGCCGCAGAGACGTACCGGCTGTACGTGCTCGACGAGTTCGCCTACCCGCTGCACTGGGGCTGGGTCGACACCGACGAGGTCGTGGACGTCCTGCGGGACCGGCCGGGCACCCAGCATGTCGTGATCACCGGGCGGAACGCGCCCGAGGAACTCGTCGACCTCGCCGACCTCGTGACGGACATGTCCAAGGTCAAGCACCCGATGGACGTCGGGCAGAAGGGCCAGAAGGGCATCGAGTGGTGATGTCCTCCCCGTCGTCCGTCCCCCGGCTGGTCATCGCCGCGCCCTCCTCGGGCAGCGGTAAGACCACCGTGGCCACGGGGTTGATGGCGGCCTTCGCCGGACGGGGGCTCGCCGTGTCCCCGCACAAGGTGGGACCCGACTACATCGATCCCGGGTACCATACGCTCGCCACCGGGCGCGTGGGGCGGAACCTCGACGCCTACCTGTGCGGACCGGAGCTGATCGCACCGCTCTTCCTGCACGGGGCACGCGCCTGCGACCTCGCCGTCGTCGAGGGCGTGATGGGGATGTTCGACGGGGCCGCGGGCGAGGGTGAACTGGCATCCACCGCGCATGTGGCGAAGCTGCTGCGGGCGCCGGTGGTGCTCGTGGTCGACGCCTCGTCGCAGTCGCGGTCGGTGGCCGCGCTGGTGCACGGGTTCGCCTCCTGGGATCCGGAGGTCCGGGTCGGGGGCGTGATCTTGAACAAGGTCTCATCGGACCGGCACGAGGAGTTGCTGCGCGAGGCGTTGGACTCGGCCGGGATGCCGGTGCTGGGCATGCTGCGGCGGGCGCCCCAGGTGGACACGCCGTCGCGTCACCTCGGGCTGGTACCGGTCGCCGAACGGCAGGCGGAGGCGGTGGAGGCCGTCGCCGCCATGGCCGCGCAGGTACGCGAGGGGTGCGATCTCGAGGCGTTGCTCGGGCTGGCGCGAAGCGCGGGGGCGTTGTCCGGCCCGACCTGGGAGCCGCCCGTCACCGGCACCGGCGAACGCGCGGTGGTCGCCGTGGCCGGTGGCCCGGCCTTCACCTTCTCCTACGCCGAGCACGCCGAACTGCTCGCCGCCGCCGGAGCCGAGGTGGTCACCTTCGACCCCCTCCGTGACGAGCGACTGCCCGACGGCACCGGCGGGTTGGTGATCGGCGGCGGGTTCCCGGAGGTGTACGCCCCCGAACTCTCCGCCAACGAACCCCTCCGCGAGGCCGTCGCCGCTCTTGCGCTCGGCGGCGCACCGGTCGCCGCCGAGTGCGCCGGGCTGCTGTACCTGTGCCGCGAGCTGGACGGCCGGCCGATGTGCGGGGTGCTCGACGCGGCCGCCCACATGAACGAACGGCTCACCCTCGGCTACCGGGACGCGGTGGCCGTCGGCGACAGCGTCCTCGCGGCGGCCGGCACGCGGATGCGCGGCCACGAGTTCCACCGCACGGTCGTCGAGCCCGGTGCGGGGGCGGCTCCCGCCTGGGGGGTGCGCGCCCTTCGGCGCGTCGAAGGTTTTGTGCAACAGGGTGTGCACGCGAGTTATCTGCACACGCACTGGGCCGCCGGGCCCGGCGTGGCCGGTCGGTTCGTGGAGAGGTGCCGGACGTCATGAGCAGCAGGCTGATCGGAGTCGGGGTGGGCCCCGGCGACCCCGAGCTGGTGACCGTCAAGGGCGTCAACGCTCTGCGTGCCGCCGACGTCGTCGTCGTACCCGTGATGGACACACTCGAGCGCGGGCGCGCCGAGGCGACCGTGCTGCACTACGTGCCCGAGGAGAAGGTCGTACGTGTGGTGTTCGCGCTCAACGAGCGCACCGACCGCGCGCGGCGCGAGGCGGCCTGGGACGCCGCCGGGGAGCGCGTGGCCGGGCTCCTCGGGCGGCACCCCGCCGTCGCCTTCGCCACCATCGGCGATCCCAACGTGTACTCGACCTTCACCTATCTCGCACACACGGTCCAGGCCCTGGTGCCGGGGACCGTCGTCGAGACGGTGCCCGGCATCACCGCCATGCAGGACCTCGCCGCGCGGTCGGGGGCCGTCCTGACCGAGGGCACCGAACCGCTCACGCTGGTTCCCGTGACCGCGGGCGCCGCCGTGCTCAAGGACGCCCTCGGCGGGCCCGGCACGGTCGTCGCGTACAAGTTCGGGCGGCAGGCGCACGAAGTCGCCCGGGCGCTGCGGGAGACCGGCCGCCTCGATGATGCGGTGTGGGGGTCCGCACTCGGGCTGCCGGAGGAGTCCGTCCGGCCGGCCGCCGACCTCGAGGACGGTCCGCTGCCCTACCTGTCCACCCTCATCGCTCCCGCCCGGCGCTACGGCACCCGGGGCGGCAAGCTGTGACCGGCGGCAGATCAGCCCGCGAGGCCGACCACCAGCCAGATGAAAGCGGCGCCCGCGATCGTGCACAGCAGGGTCGAACGGGCGGGGTGGACGTGGTGCGCCTCGGGAAGGATCTCGGCGGCGGCCAGGTAGAGCAGCGCTCCGCCGAAGAGACCGAGATACCCGCCGAGCAGCCGCTCCGGGATCGCGAAGGCCAGGGTGGACGCGGCTCCGACGACCGGCGCCACCGCGTCCGCCAGCAGCATCGTCACCGCCCTGCGGCGCGCGTTCCCGTACAGGCTGGTGATCGTGTAGGTGTTGAAGCCGTCCGCGAAGTCGTGCGCGACGACCGCCAGCGCGACCGCCGCGCCCATGCCGCCGCCCACCTGGAACGCGGCACCGATCGCGACGCCGTCCATGGCGCTGTGCCCGACCATGGCAGCGGCCGCCGTCAGGCCCACCTCGGGCGCACGGTGGTTGTGCTCGTCCGCCCCGTGTGCGGCACGGCGCGCGGCCAGCAGCCGCTCCACCAGGTGGGCCAGCAGAAAGCCGGCCACGAACAGCAGCAACGCGGCCGGTACGCCGAACACCTCGCCGCCCGCCGCATGCAGCGCCTCCGGCAGCAGGTCCAGACCCACCACCCCGAGCATCAGTCCGCCGGCCAGACCGAGGACGAGATGACGGCGGTCGGTCACGCGTTGCGCCGTCCAGCCGCCCGCCAGCGTCATCAAGAACGCGCCGAGCGCGACGAAGACCGCCATATGACCTTGCTATCCAATCGATCCCGGTGTGCAGGGGACCGGCGGCCCTGCGCGCACCGGTGTTCCGCACTGCTCGAACTTTCGTAGGAGAGGAAACATTCCCATGGCCGATGCCCCCACCGGCAAGGTGACCTTCGTCGGTGCCGGCCCGGGCGCCGCCGACCTGCTGACGTTCCGTGCCGCGCGGGCCATCGCCGAGGCGGACATCGTGATCTGGGCGGCCAGCCTGGTGCAGGCGGAGATCCTTGAACACGCGCGCGAGGGCGCCGAGATCCTCGACTCGGCGACCATGTCCCTGGAGGGCGTCGTCGCCGTCTACCGGCGTGCTCGTGAAGAGGGCCTGCGCGTCGCCCGTATCCACTCCGGCGACCCGGCCCTGTGGGGCGGCACGCAGGAGCAGCTCGACCGGTGTGCCGCACTCGGCATCGAGACGGAGGTCGTGCCGGGTGTCTCGTCCTTCTCCGCCGTCGCCGCGCTCGCCCGGCGTGAGCTGACGATCCCCGAGGTGGCGCAGTCCGTCGTCCTCACCCGGCTCGGCGGCGGCAGGACGCCGATGCCGCCCGGTGAGGAAGTGCGCGAGTTCGCGCGGCACGGCACCACCATGGCGATCTTCCTGTCGGCGGCGCGCAGCGGCCAGCTCGTCCGGGAGCTGCTGGAGGGCGGCTACCCGACCACCACCCCGGTCGTCGTGGCCCATCAGGCGACCTGGCCCGAGGAGCTCGTCGTGAAGTGCACCATCGGCACGCTGGAGGAGACGGTCAAGGAACACAGGCTCTGGAAGCACACGCTGTTCCTGGTCGGGCCGGCACTCGACGCGCACGGCACGCGCTCGCACCTCTACCACCCCGGCCACTTCCACGGCTACCGCAAGGCCGACCCCGAGGCCCGCAAGGCCCTGCGCGCACGGGGTGCGAGCACATGATCACGGTGGTCGGTACGGGCACGGGGGCACCGCTTCCCGCCGGCGTGACGGCCGGTGCGGACCTCGTGGTGGGCGCACGGCGGCATCTGGAGGCGGCTCTGGAGCCGCGGGAGGCGGAGCGGATCGTGCTCGGGCCGCCGGCCCCCGCTCTCGACGTGGTCGAGCAGCATCTCGACCAGGGGCGGCGGGTCGTGGTCCTCGCCTCAGGCGACCCCGGCTTCTTCGGGATCGTCCGGGTGCTGGCCGAGCGGTTCGGTCCCGAGCGGCTCGATGTGCGGCCGGGTGTGTCCTCCGTGGCGACCGCCTTCGCGCGGCTCGGACTGCCGTGGGACGACGCGGTGGTGGTCAGCGCACACGGGCGTGAGCTGCGCACGGCGGTGAACGTGTGCAGGGCACGTGCGAAGGTCGCCGTCCTCACGGGCCCCGGTGCCGGTCCCGCCGAGCTGGGAGCGGCCCTCGCCCATGGCTGCGGCGAGCGCGTGCTGGTGGTGGCGAGCGCGCTCGGCGACCCGGAGCACGAGCGGGTGGAGCGGGTGACGCCCGCGGAGGCGGCGGCACGCGACTGGGGCGCAGCAGTGAGCGTGGTGCTGTGCCTCGACCCGTCGCGGGCGCCGGGTCCCATGGGCACGGTCGCCGGACCGCCGCCCGGCCCGTCCGGGTGGGCCCTGGACGAGGGCGGGTTCGCGCACCGCGACTCGATGATCACCAAGTTCGAGGTGCGCGCCCTGGCGCTGGCCCGGCTGGGTCCGCGTCTGGGCGATCTGGTCTGGGACGTCGGTGCCGGCTCCGGGTCGGTCGCCGTCGAGTGCGCCCGGCTGGGTGCCGCCGTCACCGCGGTCGAGAGGACGTCCGACGGGGTGGAGCGGATCCGGGCCAACGCGACGGCGCATCACGTGGACGTCCACGTGGTGCACGGGACGGCGCCGACGGCGCTCGAGGGTCTCGCCGACCCCGACGCGGTGTTCGTCGGCGGCGGCGGACGCGAGCTGCCCGCGATCGTGACCGCGTGCGCGGCGCGTGCCCGGCGGACCGTGGTGATCGCCATGGCCTCCCTGGACCGCGTGCCGGCGGCGCGCGAGGCTCTCGTCGCGGCGGGGTTCTCCTGCGACGGTGTGCTGCTGCAGTCGTCGCGGCTCGCGCCGCTGCCGGGGGACGTGACCCGGCTCGCGGCGACCAACCCTGTTTTTCTGCTGTGGGGCACGCGGCCTCCGGCGCGGACCGAAGGAGTTGCTCAGTGATCGGCCTCATTTCCGCCACCGCGGCGGGGACGGCGGCACGGGACCGGCTGGCCGCGATGTGGCCGGATCGCACGAGGGTGTACGACGGGCCCGTCGGGGACGCCGTGCGGGCCGCCTTCGCGGAGTGCGAGCAGCTCGTCTGCTTCCTGGCCACGGGGGCCGTCGTGCGGTTGCTGGCGCCGCTGCTGGGGGACAAGACCTCCGACCCGGGGGTGGTGTGCATCGACGAGGGCGGGCGATTCGCGGTGTCCCTCGTGGGCGGGCACGCGGGCGGGGCCAACGCACTCGCCCATGAGGTGGCCGAGTCGCTGGGGGCGCTCCCCGTGGTGACGACGGCGACGGACTCCGTGGGTCTGCCGGGCCTCGACACGCTCGGGTTCCCGGTGGAGGGCGATGTCGCCGGGGTCTCACGAGCGCTGCTGGACGGCGAACCGGTCGCCCTGAAGGCGGAGGTGAACTGGCCGCTGCCCCCGCTGCCGGTCGCCGCCGAGGGCGCTTACACGATCCGTGTCACCGATGCGGTCCTCGGGCCTGCCGAGCGGGAGGTCGTGCTGCGGCCGCCGACCCTCGTGGTCGGCGTCGGTGCCTCCAGGGGCGCCCCCGTCGAGGAGATCGTCGAACTGATCGAGGGCACGCTGCGGGACGCCGGGCTCTGCGCGGCGTCGCTCGCCGAGCTGGCCACCGTCGACGCCAAGGCGGACGAACCGGGCATCGTCGAGGCGGCACGGCGGCTCGGGGTGCCCTTGGTGACCTACCCCGCCGACGTGTTGGCGGAGGTGGACGTGCCCAACCCCTCCGACGCGCCGCTCGCCGCCGTCGGCACGCCCTCGGTGGCGGAGGCGGCGGCGCTCGTGCAGGGCGGTGAACTCCTCGTGCCCAAGCGGAAGTCGGCCGCCCGTCCCGCGACGGCGACCTGTGCCGTCGTCCGCCGCCCGGGGCGCGGGCGACTGGCCGTCGTCGGACTCGGGCCGGGTGCCCGGGACCTGCTGACTCCGCGTGCGAAGGCGGAGCTGGGGCGCGCGTCGGTCGTGGTCGGCCTCGACCAGTACGTCGACCGGATCCGCGATCTGCTGCGCCCCGGCACCCGGGTCCTTCAGTCGGGCCTCGGCGCCGAGGAGGCACGGGCACGCACGGCGGTCGGCGAGGCGCGGAAGGGGCACGCCGTCGCGCTGGTCGGCAGCGGGGACGCCGGTGTGTACGCGATGGCGTCGCCCGCGCTGGCCGAGGCGTCCGACGACATCGACGTGGTCGGGGTCCCCGGCGTGACGGCCGCGCTCGCGGCCGGCGCGATCCTCGGCGCACCTCTGGGCCACGACCATGTGTCGATCAGCCTCTCCGACCTGCACACCCCCTGGGACGTCATCGAGCGCCGGGTGCGGGCGGCGGCCGAGGCGGACCTCGTCGTGACCTTCTACAACCCGCGCAGCCGGGGCCGTGACCGGCAGTTGCCGATGGCGCTCGCGATCCTCGGCGGACACCGGGCGCCGACGACGCCGGTCGGTGTCGTACGGAACGCGTCGCGACCGGACGAGTCCAGCCGTCTGACGACACTGGCCTCGCTCGACCCGGCGACGGTCGACATGATGACTGTCGTGACCGTGGGCAACACGGCGACCCGTGAGATCGCGGGACGCATGGTGACGCCGCGTGGCTACCGCTGGCAGGACGACCGGCAGGAGGACGCCCGATGAACCGTGTGGTCCACCCGATCGAGCAGGAGTCCTTCCGGCGGCTGCGCGCCCGCCTGGACACCTCGCACTTCGCGCCGCTGACCCGGGCCGTGGTGGAGCGGGTCGTCCACTCCGCCGCCGACCTCGGCTACGCGGACGACCTCGTCATGAACGAGGGCGACCTGGTGCCGGCACACGCCGCGCTGCACGACGGGGCGCCGGTGGTCGTGGACGTCGAGATGGTCGCGGCCGGAATCACCCGCAGGACGACGGTCTGCCGGCTGAAGGACGCCGGATCCGGCCCCGGGCTGACGCGTTCGGCGCATGCGATCCGGCTCGCGTACGAGGATGTCGGCCCCGGAGCGCTCTGGGTGATCGGCTGCGCCCCGACCGCTCTGGAGGAGCTGCTGAAACTGGATGCCTCGCCCGCGCTCGTGATCGGCCTGCCCGTCGGTTTCGTCGGCGCCGCCGAGTCCAAGGCCGCATTGCGCGAGAGCGGGCTGCCCGCCGTGAGCAACGTGTCCGAGAAGGGCGGTTCGGCGGTCGCCGCCGCCGCGCTGAACGCTCTGCTGTATCACCCCACTTCGAAGGAGACCCTGTGACCACCCCGCCGCCCGCCCTGCTCATCGCCGGCCATGGCACCCGGGACGAGGCCGGAGCCGAGGCGTTCCGCGCCTTCGTGCGGGAGCTGGGGCGCCGGCACCCCGAAGTGCCCGTCGCGGGCGGCTTCATCGAGCTGTCGGCGCCGCCGCTGGGCGAGGCGGTGGGCGAGTTGGTGGCGCGCGGGGTCCGCCGTTTCGCCGCGGTGCCGCTGATGCTGGTGTCCGCCGGGCACGCGAAGGGGGACATCCCGGCGGCGCTGGCCCGGGAGAAGGAGCGGCACCCGGGGATCTCGTACACCTACGGCCGCCCGCTGGGCCCGCACCCGGCGCTGCTGGAGGTTCTGGAGCGGCGCCTCGACGAAGCGCTGGGGGGCACCGCCCGCACGCCCGCGGACCGGTCCGATGTGACCGTGCTGCTGGTCGGCCGCGGTTCGACGGACCCGGACGCCAACGCCGAGGTGCACAAGGCCGCGCGGCTGCTGTGGGAAGGGCGCGGATATGCCGGGGTCGAGACGGCGTTCGTGTCGCTGGCGGCGCCGGACGTCCCGAGCGGCCTCGACAGATGCGCGAAGCTGGGCGCGCGTCGGATGGTCGTCCTGCCCTACTTCCTCTTCACGGGCGTCCTGCCGGACCGGGTGCGGCAGCAGGCCGAGGGCTGGGCGGAGGCGCATCCGGAGACCGAGGTGCGCACGGCGGACGTCATCGGGCCCGAGCCGGAGCTGCTCGACCTGGTGATGGAGCGGTACGAGGAGGCCGTGAAGGGTGATCTGCGGATGAACTGCGACTCATGCGTGTACCGAATCGCACTGCCCGGCTTCGAGGACAAGGCGGGCCTGCCGCAGCAGCCGCACTTCCACCCGGACGACGACGGCCACCACCACGGTCACGGCCACCACCATGGCGGACACGCACACTCCCATGCGCACTGAACACGACGGCGGGCAGCACGACCTGCGGCACCACGGGGACGCCGAGGTCCGTGACGACGGTGCCGCACTGACGGACCTCGCGGTGAACGTGCGCGCGGACACGCCTCCGCCATGGCTGCTCGAGGTGATCGCGGGGTCACTGGGCGGGCTCGCGGCGTATCCCGACGGGCGGGCCGCCCGAGCAGCGGTGGCAGGACGCCACGGGCTGCCGACCGAGCGCGTGCTGCTCACGGCGGGTGCGGCCGAGGCCTTCGTCCTGCTCGCGCGGGCCCTGAGGGCGCGTCACCCGGTGGTCGTGCACCCGCAGTTCACGGAGCCCGAGGCCGCGTTGCAGGATGCCGGGCACGTGGTGGACCGGGTGCTGCTGCGGCAGCGGGACGGCTTCCGCCTCGACCCCGCGCTGGTCCCCGAGGACGCGGACCTGGTGGTGATCGGGAACCCCACGAACCCGACGTCGGTGCTGCACCCGGCGGCCTTGATCACCGAACTCGCCCGCCGTGGGCGGACCTTGGTGGTCGACGAGGCGTTCATGGACGCGGTGCCCGGGGAAAGGGAGGCGCTGGCGGGCCGGACGGACGTGCCCGGGCTCGTGGTCCTGCGCAGCCTGACCAAGACCTGGGGCCTGGCGGGTCTGCGCATCGGTTACGTCCTGGCCGACCCTGGGACGATCGCCGAGCTGGAGCGGGCGCAGCCCCTGTGGCCGGTGTCCATGCCCGCGCTGGTGGCCGCCGAGGCCTGCGCGGCGCCGCGGGCGCTGGCGGAGGCCGCACACGCGGCCCACCGGGTCGCGTCGGACCGGGCGCACCTCGTGGCGGGGCTGCGGGAGTTCGGGCCCGACGGGCTGTACGTCGCCGAGCCCGCGGAGGGACCGTTCGTCCTGGTCCGCCTGGAGCGGGCGCCGGCCGTGCGCCGTCACCTGCGTGACCTTGGGTTCGCGGTGCGGCGCGGGGACACGTTCCCCGGACTGGGAAAGGAGTGGCTCCGGCTGGCGGTGCGGGACAGGGTGACGGTGAACCGCTTTCTGCAGGCTCTGGACCGGGCGGTGACGCTGGCGGCGGGGTGAATGGATCACCGTCCCGCCGACGTCACCGCCCTGCCCGGGATTGCGCCCCGGGCCTCAGCCGCGACGGCGGCGCGCCAGCCCCACCGCTACCGCGCCCGTCACCAGCAGCACGACCGCCCCGCCCACGACGTAGGGCGTGGCCGAGCTCCCCCCGGTCTCCGCCAGGTCGGCCTTCGCCGGCTCGCCCTGCGGTTTCACGTCCCCGGCAGGTGGCGTTGCGGGGGTGGCCGACGCCACCGGGGCGTCGGAGGCGTGTGCCGCGAGGGCCGGTGTCTCGCACGTCGCGCTCCCCAGCGTCACCGTGCCCGTCACTTCCGCCACGTTCAGGTTGAGCGGGTTCACGGACACCGTGAGCACCAGCGCCGACGCCGCCGCCGTCCGGGACGTCGTCCGGGTCGGCGACACGTCCAGCCGTACCTCGCCGACTCCGGGCGCCTTCACGCGTGTCGGTCCGGCCGACGACACCGTGACCTTCCTCCCGAGCACGGTCACCGCGCCCAGCAGGTTCGATGTGGCGACGGGCTTCCTCCCGGCCGCGCACACCGCCTTGGACGTGACGCCGTCGACCTCGATCAGGGACAGCATCGGCAGCCCGGGCACATGGACCCGCGCGTGGGTGAGGTTCGTGGAGGCCTCAGCGCCCGTCGCGGACACCGTCGCTCGCGCCGTGGCGGCGTCCGCCCGCACGACGTCGAAGGGGCGCCCGCCGGCAACTCCCTCCAGACGGGCCGACAGCGCGGTCCGCTCGGCGCTCCTCGGCGCCTGCACCTCGTTGAGGGAGACCGTGAGCGGGACGTTCACCGTCTTGTTGAGCAGGGACACATCCAGTCCGGTCCGCAGCACGACGGCGCTCGCGCGCCCGTGGTCCTCGGTCGCGCCGGCGGAACCGGCGCCCGCCAGCGCAGTGGGACCCGCGGCCAGTGCGGTGGCCACCGCGACGGTGGCCAGACGGCGTGCGGGCATGCGGAAGGTGGTGCCGTTCATGGTGGTGGGACCCCCACAGGAGACAAGCTCGGGACCCGGAAAGAATTTCGCACCGGGAGTGAGGCGTCAGCGACACTGCGCGACTTCACCCCATCGTGGCGTGCTCGCAAAGATCTTCGAAACTTGCGGCACGCCTGTTCCCCAGGGCCACCTCCGCATCCCCCACACCGGGGGCGTGACCGGAGCGCGGAGACGGTGTCTACCCGACCACGCGTCCGTTCAGCACCACCCGCCGCGGCGCCGCCAGCACCCGTACGTCCGCCCGCGGATCCGTCTCGTACACCACGAGGTCCGCGGCGGCACCCTCCTCCAGGCCGGGCCGGCCCAGCCACCGCCGGGCACCCCACGTGGCCGCCGACAGCGCCTGCGTCGGCGGGATCCCGGCGGTCACCAGTTCCGCCACCTCCGCCGCGACCAGTCCGTGCGGGAGCCCGCCGCCCGCGTCGGTGCCGACGTACACCGGGACGCCGGCGTCGTACGCGGATCGCACGGTGTCGTAGCGCCGCTCGTAGAGCCGACGCATGTGATCCGACCAGCGCGGGAACTTCGCCTCGCCACCGTCCGCGAGCTTAGGGAAGGTCGCGATGTTCACGAGGGTGGGCACGATCGCGACACCCCGCTTCGCGAACAGCGGGATCGTCTCCTCGGTCAGGCCCGTCGCGTGCTCGATGCAGTCGATGCCCGCCTCGACCAGGTCCCGCAGCGAGTCCTCCGCGAAGCAGTGCGCGGTGACGCGTGCACCCAGGCGGTGCGCCTCCGCGATCGCCGCCTGGACCGCCTCGCGCGGCCAGCACACGGTCAGGTCCCCGGCCTCCCGGTCGATCCAGTCGCCGACCAGCTTGACCCAGCCGTCGCCGCGCCGGGCCTCCTGGGCGACGAGGGCGACGAGGTCCTCCGGCTCGATCTCCCAGGCGTAGTTGCGGATGTAGCGGCGGGTGCGCGCGATGTGCCGCCCCGCCCGGATGATCTTCGGGAGGTCGTCGCGGTCGTCGATCCAGCGGGTGTCCGACGGCGAGCCCGCGTCGCGGATCAGCAGGGTGCCGGTCTCCCGGTCGGTCAGCGCCTGCTTCTCGGAGACGTCATCGGGCACCGGGCCGTGGGCGTCGAGGCCCACGTGGCAGTGTGCGTCGACGAGGCCGGGCAGGGCCCAGCCCTCGACGGTGCGGATGTCACGGGCGCCCTCGGGGCGGTCGTAGGAGATCCGGCCGCCGACCACCCACACCTCGTCGCGGATCTCCTCGGATCCGACGAGCACCCGACCCTTCACGTGCAGTACCGCGTGATCGCTCATGTACTGCACCTTAGTTCGCCCGCTACCGGGTCCCACCCACCCGGTCGGAGCTCCCTTCCTCCGCCTCGGCCATCGCGGGGTCGGGGAGCCGGGAGCGGAAGTGGCGGGTCCGCTCGTGCCGCGGGGCGCCTTCCTGGATCTCGCCCCGCAGAGCACCGACCGCTTCGCCTCGATCGAGGACCGGGTGGCACGGCTGCTGTCCACCGAGCAGGACGTCGTGATCATCTGGACGCCGTCGCCTCGATCGGCGCCGAGCCGGTGCTGCCGGACGCGTGGGGCGCGGACCTGTGCGTGATCGGCGCCCCGTTGACCGCGGGCGGGGGCGCACTGGCGAAGGAGATGATCCGGGTCAACCACTACGGGGCCGACGCGACCGTGGAGGTCGTCCGGGCGAGCCTGGCCGCCCTGGGAGCCGCGCTCGGCGGGTTCGGGGCCACCGTGGACATCGAGGCCGCCCGGCAGGCGGCCACACAGGCGTGGGGACAGGCAGGAACGCGTCGCGGAGGCCACGGCGGGATGACCGGCGCCTGAAATCGGCATTGCCTTCCGGGCCCCTTCCGCGTAATTATCGAATTCCCTTCAGGGCAGCTGCCCATATTCGTCTGCCCGCTTTCCCCTGACCTAAACGCAAAGATTTCGCGAACACCAACCGGCGTAATCCGGGCAGATCTCGTGAGGGTTGCAGCGATGTGACCGACTCCACATCGCACCCACTTCGTCCGGTATTTTTCGTGCATAGCCGGACAGTATTCGGGACTTTCGCCCGAACTCTCGCGCCCGCGCGATAACACATGGGGCATCCTTCTGTAACCCCTTCGGGCGATGCAATTTTAAATTTCCCTGGGTAAATTCCATCGGCATGACCGCCGCACAAGCAGACCTGCAAGCGGAATTCCTGGAAATGCCGGAGGGACTGCGGATCGACCGTCCGGAGGTGGCGGACGGAGCCGCACTCTGGCGCATCGCCAAGGACTCCGGAACCCTCGACCTGAACTCCTCCTACAGCTATCTGCTGTGGTGCCGTGACTTCGCCGGTACCTCGGCGGTGGTGCGCACCGCGTCCGACGGACGGCCCGTCGGGTTCGTCACCGCGTACCTCCGGCCCGACCGCCGGCACACCCTCCTGGTGTGGCAGGTGGCCGTGGACTCCGCCCACCGCGGGCAGGGCCTTGCTGCGCGACTGCTCGACTCGGTCACGGCACGGGCCGCCGAGGAGCACGCCGTGACCGCGGTCGAGACGACCATCACCCCCGGCAACACCGCCTCCGAGCGCCTGTTCACGTCGTACGCACGGCGCCACGGCGCGGGCGTGGAGCGTGAAGTCCTCTTCGAGTCCCGTCAGTTCCCGGACGGGCCGCACGACCCCGAGGTTCTCTACCGCATCGGCCCCCTCGCCTTCTGACCGCCACGCACTTCTCCCCTCACCCATGCATCGAGGAGCGTTTTCGCCGTGACCATCACCCAGCCCGACCTCAGCGTCTTCGAGACCCTGGAGTCGGAGGTGCGCAGTTACTGCCGCGGCTGGCCCACCGTGTTCGACCGCGCGCAGGGCAGCCGCATGTACGACGAGGACGGCCACGAGTACCTCGACTTCTTCGCCGGCGCCGGTTCCCTCAACTACGGCCACAACAACCCCGTACTGAAACGGGCGTTGATCGACTACCTGGAGCGGGACGGCGTCACCCACGGGCTCGACATGTCGACCACCGCCAAGCGCTCCTTCCTCCGGACGTTCCAGGACCTCGTCCTGCGACCGCGGGATCTGCCGTACAAGGTGATGTTCCCCGGCCCCACCGGCACCAACGCCGTCGAGTCGGCCCTCAAGCTGGCCCGCAAGGTGAAGGGCCGCGAGGCCATCGTGTCCTTCACCAACGCCTTCCACGGGATGTCCCTGGGCTCCCTCGCCGTCACCGGCAACGCCTTCAAGCGCGCCGGCGCCGGGATACCGCTCGTCCACGGGACGCCCATGCCCTTCGATCACTACCTGGACGGCCAGGTCCCGGACTTCCTGTGGTTCGAGCGGCTCCTGGAGGACCAGGGATCCGGGCTCAACCGGCCCGCCGCCGTCATCGTCGAGACCGTGCAGGGCGAAGGCGGCATCAACGTCGCCCGGGCCAAGTGGCTGCGGGGCCTTGCCGATCTGTGCGCGCGCCGCGACATGCTGCTGATCGTCGACGACATCCAGATGGGCTGCGGCCGTACCGGCGCTTTCTTCTCGTTCGAGGAGGCCGGGATCGTGCCGGACATCGTCACCGTGTCCAAGTCCATCAGCGGCTACGGACTCCCCATGTCGCTGTGCCTGTTCAAGCCCGAGCTGGACATCTGGGAGCCGGGCGAGCACAACGGCACCTTCCGGGGCAACAACCCGGCCTTCGTCACGGCCACCGCCGCCCTGGAGACCTACTGGACCGACGGGTCCGCCATGGAGAAGCAGACCCGGGCGCGCGGTGAGCAGATCGAGCAGGAGCTGATCTCGATGACCGAGGAGAATCTCTCCGACGTCAGGGAGTACCGCGGCCGCGGGCTGGTCTGGGGCCTGGAGTTCCACGACAAGGCACGCGCCGGACATGTCGCCCGCCGCGCCTTCGAGCTCGGGCTGCTGGTGGAGACCTCGGGCCCCGAGAGCGAGGTCGTCAAACTGCTCCCCGCTCTCACCATCACCCCCGACGAGCTGGACGAGGGCCTCAGCACCCTCGCCCGCGCCGTCCGCGAGACCGTCTGACACAACCCCGAGAAGGAGGCACGCACCACCGTGATCGTTCGTTCGTTCAAGGACATCGAAGGCACCGACCGGCACATCAAGGCGGCGTCCGGCACCTGGGAGAGCAAGCGCATCGTCCTGGCCAGGGAAAAGGTCGGCTTCTCCCTCCACGAGACCATCCTGTACGCAGGCACGGAGACGTCGATGTGGTACGCGAACCACATCGAGGCCGTCGTCTGCGTCGAGGGCGCGGCCGAACTGACCGACCAGGAGAGCGGGAAGACGTACACCATCACGCCCGGGACCATGTACCTCCTGGACGGGCACGAGCGGCACACGCTGCGGGTGAAGGAGGACTTCCGCTGCATCTGCGTCTTCAACCCGCCCGTGACCGGCCGTGAGGACCACGACGAGAACGGCGTCTACCCGCTGCTCACCGAGGAGGTGTGAATCTCGTGACCACCACCGTCACCGATCTGTACCCCAGCCGCGGCACCACCGAGGTGTCCGTCCCCCGTCAGGACCCGGTCGTCTGGGGCGCTCCCGGGACGCCCGGGCCGATCTCCGTGGCCGATCTCCAGGCATATGAACGGGACGGCTTCCTCGCCATCGACCAGCTGATGGGCGGGGACGAGGTCGACGTCTACCGCCGGGAGTTGGATCGGCTCGTCGCCGCCCCGGAGATCCGCGCCGACGAACGCTCGATCGTCGAGCCGAAGTCCCAGGAGATCCGGTCCGTCTTCGAGGTCCACAAGATCAGCGAGGTGTTCGCGGGGCTCGTCCGCGACGAGCGCGTCGTCGGGCGGGCGCGTCAGATCCTCGGCTCGGACGTGTACGTCCACCAGTCGCGGATCAACGTCAAGCCGGGGTTCGGGGCCAGTGGCTTCTACTGGCACTCCGACTTCGAGACATGGCACGCCGAGGACGGTCTGCCGAACATGCGGACGGTGTCCGTCTCGATCGCGCTGACCGAGAACCGCGACACCAACGGCGGCCTCATGATCATGCCGGGGTCGCACCGGACGTTCCTCGGCTGCGCCGGGGCCACGCCCGAGGACAACTACAAGAAATCGCTGCAGATGCAGGACGCGGGCACGCCGTCGGACGAGGCGCTGACCGCGATGGCGAGCGAGTACGGCATCCGGCTGTTCACCGGCAGGGCCGGCTCCGCGACCTGGTTCGACTGCAACTGCATGCACGGCTCCGGCGACAACATCACGCCGTTCCCGCGCAGCAATGTCTTCATCGTGTTCAACAGCGTGGAGAACGCGGCGGTGGAGCCGTTCGCGGCGCCGGTCCGGCGTCCGGAGTTCATCGGGGCGCGGAACTTCACCCCCGTGCGATGACCGCACCGTGACCGTCGGCCGGGGCCTCGCGCGGAACAGCAGGCCCCGGCCCGGTTCGCTCACCCGGACAGCGCGTCCAGCAGGCGATCGACGTCCGAGGGCGTGTTGTACAGGTGGAAGGCGGCCCTCAGGTTGCCCGCCCGGTCGGAGACCTCGAGCCCCGCGCCGCTCAACTCGCCCTGCCGGTGGCCGAGTCCGGGAACGGACACGATCGGCGAACCCGGCGCAGGGACCGGCTCGTGACCGAGGGAGTGAAGCCCCGCACGGAAGCGGTCGGCGAGGGCGAGGTCGTGTGTGCGGACGGCGTCCACGCCGAGTTCCTCGAGCAGTTCCAGGGACCGGCAGGCGCCCGCGTACGAGAGCAGGGCGGGGCTCTCGTCGAATCGCCGAGCCGAATGGGCGAGTTCCTCGACGAGGCCGTAGCAGCTGTCCCAGGGCCGTTCCCCCGCGACCCAGCCGGCGAACAGCGGGGGGATGCCGCCGAGGTCCTCCGGGACGACCAGGAACGCCACACCCCGCGGGCAGAACAGCCACTTGAAGGCGACGGCCGCGACGTAGTCGTGGGCGTCCGCGTCGAGGTCCAGCCAGCCGGCGGCCTGCGAGGCGTCCACGTACGTGCGCGCCCCGTGCTCCTGCGCGGCGGCCCGGATCGCGGGCAGGTCGGCCACGCGTCCGTCGGCGGACTGGGCGGCGCTGAACGCCACGAGCGCGGTACCGGGCCGCACCGAATCGGCGAGGCGTTCCAGCGGCACGGCCCGCACCTTCAGGTCCCCGCGGATATGAAAGGGATTCACCACGGAGCTGAAGTCGGCCTCGGCGGTGAGAACCTCGGCACCCTGGGGCAACGAGGCGGCGATCAGGCCGCTGTAGACGGCGACCGAGGCCCCGGCCGCCACCCGCTGGGTGGGGACATGGGTCAGCCGGGCGAACGAGGCGCGAGCGGCTTCCACGTCGGCGAACATGTCGGTGGGCTGCCCGGCGGCGACCGACTCCACGGCCGTACGCAGTGCCTGCACAGTGCGGGAGGGCAGCAGGCCCATGGCCGCCGTGTTCAGATACGTGTTCCTGGGGGCGAACTCGGCACGGACGAGGCTCTCGAAGGTCTCCATGGGACCACTGTGCGGCCCGATGAAGTCATGGTCCATCGACAATTTGTACGTGGTGTCGTCAAGGAACGCTTATACATCCGCCCCGAGCTGCCGCTTCTCAGTGCTGCGGGACCGCGCACCCGTCCGGGCCACAGGCTTCCGCGCCGCCCTCCTCGATCAGCTTCAGGGCCGGCCGCTCTCCCCACGCCTGGGTCAGCGTCTGCGTGAAGACCCCGGCGGGCTGGGCGCCGGAGACGCCGTACTTCCGGTCCAGAACGAAGAACGGCACCCCGTTCGCGCCAAGTTCGGCGGCCTCCCGCTCGTCCGCGCGCACGGCGTCGGCGTACGCGCCCGGGTCGGTGAGCACCGCGCGGGTGGCCTCGGCGTCGAGTCCGGCCTCCACGGCCAGCTCCACGAGCCGCTCGTCGCCCTCGGCGAAGAGGGACCGCTCCTCGGCGAAGTTCGCCCGGTACAGGATCTGGATCAACTCGTCCTGCCTGCCCTGCTCCTTGGCGAAGTGGAGCAGACGGTGCATGTCAAAGGTGTTGCCGGAGTCGCGGCCCGAGGTGCGGTAGTCCAGGCCCTCGGCGGCGGCCTGCGCGCCCAGGTTGTGCTCGCCGGCCTGCGCCTGCGCCTCGCTCAGCCCGTACTTCTTGGTGAGCATCGTGAGAACCGGCTGGACGTCGTCCTTGGCGCGGTGCGGGTCCAGCTCGAAGGAGCGGTGCACCACCTCGACCTGGTCGCGGTGCGGAAAGGCCTCGAGCGCCTTCTCGAAGCGGGCCTTGCCCACGTAGCACCAGGGACAGGCGATGTCGCTCCAGATCTCCACGCGCATGTCTTCGCTTCTCTCCAGCTCGTACGGTACGGAGATCCCCTCCGTGACCGGTGCGAACGTTCAAGCGATGCCCTTCATTCCCCGGGAACCGCGTACCGGAGGAAGAGGTGATGGTCCCCTTCGGCGGGCCGGTTCTCCGGGCCCGGGACCCATCCGAGGCGGGCATAGAAGGCCTGGGCTCGCCGGTTGTCCGCGTGCACGTCGAGGACGGCCGCCCGGATGCCGTCGGCCTGCCACTCCTCGACACAGGCCGCGTGCAGCGCCGAGCCGGTACCCCGGCGCCAGTGCGCGGGGTCGACGTGGAACTGGAAGAGCTTCACCGTGTCGGCGGATGCGCCGGGCGGTGTACGGAAGGAGGCGATGGCGACGATGACGCCCTGTTCGACGGCGCACATCACCTGCCCGTCGGGCCGCTCGAGGGCGCTGCGCCAGGCGGCGAGCCAGTCGGTGCCTTCCTGCGGCGGCCCATCGGGGTAGTAGGTCGCCCGGGCCCGGGCGTGCAGATCGGCGACGGCTCGCACCTCGGCGGGCAGAGCGGTTCGGATCACCCGGTTCCCGGCCACACGGTCTCTGATCATGCAACCAGGGACGTGGACGCGTCCGGGCCGGTTCCGCGACGGCCGACGACGGCCCGGTTCATCTGCCGTCCCTCAGGTCCTGCGGCCACTGCGGACGGTATTCGATGCCGTCGTACGTCACCACGCACCCCTCCCCCAGGGGCGACTGGGTCATGAAGCCCACCAGCGCCGCCCCCGTCTCCTTCTCGTCGCCCAGGGTGAACAGGCGCACGAACGTCCAGCGCTTGCCGTCGCGGGAGGCGTGGAAGGCGAAGGCCCGGCCCGTTCGACTGACCCGGAGCCACACCGAACTTCCCTCCACGGTGAAGGAGTTCGCGTCGTCGGAGTGGCCATGCGTAACCACGGTGCAGACGGTGGGCACGTCCGGCGAGTACTCCAGGCAGAGCTTGGCCCAGGCCCGTTCGCCGACATGGACGTAGAGCACGCCGGCGTCGAAGGACGCGTTGAAGCCGACGGTGACCCGGGCGATCAGCTGGAAGTCGCCCTCGGGCGCGCCGAGCAGCCGGGGCGCGTCCGAGGCCGGCTCCAGAGCCTCGCCGGCGGGCGGAACGAATCGATCCTGCCGGGCACCCGCCCAGCCGGTGAGCACCCCGTCCTCGTACGACCAATGGCCGTCGGGCCCGTACGTACGCAGGGAGAACGGGAGTTCGGGAAGTTCAACGTCCATTGACGAAGTCTCTCAGGCACGATCCGACGGGGCGCGGGGAACCATACGATCCCTCACAAAAGCACCCGCGGGCCGCAACGCAGCGGGCGTGCTGCGCCGCGGCCCGCGGGACGGTCACCTCTCCAGGCGCCCGTCGAAGCGCCGCGGCAGCCCGAGCGGGTTGTCGTCCCGCAACTCCGGCGGGAGGAGCGCCTCGGGAGCGCCCTGGTACACCACGGGCCGCAGCCAGCGTTCGATGGCCGTCCCGCCGACCGACGTGGAGGTGGACGTCGTCGCCGGGTAGGGGCCGCCGTGGTGCTGCGCGGGCGCCACCGCCACACCCGTCGGCCAGCCGTTGACGAGGACGCGTCCGGCGAGCGGGGTCAGCTCCGCGAGGATCTCCGGGCCGCGGCCCTCGCCCGCCGCCTCCTCCGTCGACAGGTGCACCGTCGCGGTGAGGTTGCCGGGAAGCCGGTCAAGGACGCGCTTGACCTGGTCCTCGTCCTCGTACCGTGCGACGACCGTGAGCGGGCCGAAGCACTCCTCCAGCAGGAGGTCGTACTGCCCCTCGCCGGTGAGCCGCTCGGCCGGGACGGTGAGGAAGCCGCCGCTGACGGTGTGCTCACCGCACGCGCCGGCCGTGACCGGTGACTCCACGTCGGGGAGGGCGGCGCGCTCGGCCACTCCGGCGATGAAGTTCTCGCGCATGCGGTGGTCGAGCAGGACCCCCGCCTCGGTGTCGCTGACGGCGTCGGTCAGGGACTTCACCAGGCGGTCACCGGCCGCGCCCGCGGGCGCCAGGACAAAACCCGGCTTGACGCAGAACTGGCCCACGCCCAGCGTCATGGAGCCCGCGAGCCCGGCTCCGATCGCCTCGGCACGCTCGGCGGCGGCGGCCTCGGTGACGACCACCGGGTTGAGCGAGCCCAGTTCGCCGTGGAAGGGGATCGGCACGGAACGGGCCGCCGCCGCGTCGAAGAGCGCGCGGCCGCCACGTACGGAGCCGGTGAACCCGGCAGCTGCGACCAGCGGGTGCTTGATCAGCTCGATGCCCGCCTCGAAGCCGTGCACGAGGCCGATGACGCCCTTGGGGATGTCGTGCAACCCGGCGGCCCGGCGCAGCGTCGCCGCCACCAGTTCGGAGAGCGCCGGGTGGTCGGGGTGGGCCTTGACGACGACGGGGCAGCCCGCGGCGAGCGCGCTCGCGGTGTCGCCGCCCGCCACCGAGAAGGCGAAGGGGAAGTTGGAGGCCGAGTACACGGCGACGACGCCGAGCGGGATCTTGTAGCGGCGCAGGTCCGGGATCGGCGGGGTCGCGGTGTCGTCCGGATGGTTGATCACGACGTCGAGGAACGCGCCCTCGTCGACGATGTCCGCGAAGGCGCGCAGCTGGTAGCAGGTCCGGGCGAGTTCGCCCATGAGCCGGACCGGGCCGAGCGCGGTCTCCGCGTCGGCCGCCTCGACGAGCTGCTCCCCGGCGGCCGCCAACTGATCGGCGGCGGTGCGCAGGAAGGCCGAGCGGACCGTGCGGTCGGCGAGGGATCCGCGGGCGGAGTGGGCCGCGCGGACGGCGGAGTCCACCTCCTGGGCCGTGGCCTCCACCGCAACCTGTTCGCGCTGCTTCCCGGTTCGGGGGTCGACACTCCAGACTGGTGCTGCTGCCACCGCGGGTCCCTCCAGATGTCTTGCCGCAGTTCGTACCTCATCGACCAGGGATGTTCGATATACTGAACACTGTCTCTGATGATGAATAAGCTGCTCGGAGACTATTTCCCGTCGAACGAAGGGGTCAAGGGCGATGTCGGCAGGCGAGACAGGCGGCGGGGCGCAGGTCAAGTCCGCGGTGCGGACCGTTGAGCTGCTCGAGTATTTCGCCGGCCGCCCCGGTATGCACTCCCTGGCCGCCGTGCAGGAGGAGGTGGGCTACCCCAAGTCCAGTCTCTACATGCTGCTGCGCACGCTCGTGGAGCTGGGCTGGGTGGAGACCGACGCGACGGGCACGCGGTACGGCATCGGGGTGCGGGCACTGCTGGTCGGCACCTCGTACATCGACGGCGACGAGGTGGTGGCGGCGGCCCGCCCCACCCTGGACCGGCTGTCGGACGACACGACGGAGACGATCCACCTGGCGCGCCTGGACGGCACGAACGTCGTCTACCTCGCGACCCGCCAGTCGCAGCACTACCTGCGGCCGTTCACCCGCGTCGGCCGCCGGCTGCCCGCGCATTCCACATCGCTCGGCAAGGCGCTGCTGAGCACGTACACCGACGAGCAGGTCCGCAAGATGCTGCCCGAGACGCTGCCGGCGCTGACGGAGCACACCATCACCGACCGGGAGAAGCTCATCGAGGAGCTGCACCAGGTCCGCGAGCAGGGCTTCGCCGTCGACCGCGAGGAGAACACACTCGGCCTGCGCTGCTTCGGGATCGCCATCCCGTACCGCACCCCGGCCCGTGACGCGATCAGCTGCTCGGTCCCGGTCGCCCGGCTGACCCCGGCGCACGAGCAGATGATCAAGGACGCGCTGTTCGACGCGCGGGACCGGCTGACCCTCGCGACCCGGAGGCTGTGACGTGGAGGTCGTCCTGCGCGAGGTCCACGACAGCGACCTGCCCGTCTTCTTCCGTCACATGAACGACCCCGTGGCACTGCGGATGGCCGCGTTCACCCCCGAGGACCCGGCCGACCGGGCCGGCTTCGACGCCCGCTGGGCACGGCTGCGCGCCTCGCCCGGGGTCGACGCCCGCACCGTGCTGGTGGACGGCGACGTGGTGGGCAGCGCCGCGGTGTACGGCGAGCCGGGCGAACGCGAGGTCACGTACTGGATCGACCGCGCCTACTGGGGCCGGGGCATTGCGACGGCCGCACTGCGGATCCTGCTGGAGGAGATCCCGGAGCGCCCGTTGTACGCCCGGGCCGCCGCGGACAACGCGGGCTCGCGCCGCGTGCTCGAGAAGTGCGGATTCGACCAGACGGCCCGGGCGAGGGGCTTCGCCCACGCCCGGGGCGAGGAGATCGACGAGGTCGTTCTCGTCCTGATGGCCTGAACGCTTGACCGTCCTGTCCGTCACGACACGGCGACGAGCCCGGACCGCCGCCCCGGCCCGTCCCGCCTGCTGCGCTGCTCCTGCAACAACGTCTTCGGCAAGATGGCCGTCGACCTCGGCCAGGACAAGGTCGGGGCGATGGCCGAGAAGTTCGGCCCCGAAAGGTTTGCCGGTGAACCTGTCCGGTCGCAGCACCAGGGCTGGTGGGGACGACCCCGGCGGGGTCGTCCCCGGCCCTCACTTCACGCCCAGGATCTGCTCCACCGGATCGATCGCGAAGTACACCAGGAACAGCGCCGACACACCCCACAGCAGCCAGTGGACCTCCTTGGCCTTGCCGAGGACGGTCTTGATGACGACGTACGACACGAAGCCGGCTCCGATGCCGTCGGTGATCGAGTAGGTGAACGGCATCGCGGCGATGGTCAGGAACGCCGGGATGGCGATCTCGTACCGGTCCCAGTCGATGTGCTTGACATGCGTCATCATCAGGAAGCCGACCGCTATCAGGGCGGGTGCCGCGGCCTGGAGCGGAACGATGGTCAGCAGCGGGGTGAGGAAGAGCGCGAGGCCGAAGAGGCCGCCGGTGACCAGGTTGGCGAATCCGGTGCGCGCGCCCTCGCCGACGCCGGCCGCGGACTCGATGTAGGCGGTGTTGGACGAGCCGGAGGCGACACCGCCGGCCACCGCGGCGGCGCCGTCGATGAACAGGACGCGCCCGATTCCCGGCACCTTGCCGTTCTCGTCGAGCAGTCCCGCTTCCGCGCTGATGCCGACGATGGTGCCCATGGCGTCGAAGAAGTCCGACAGGATCAGGGTGAAGACCAGCAGGACGGCGGTGAGCACACCGGCCTTCCCGAAGCCGCCGAACAGGCTGAAATGGCCGACGAGCCCGAAGTCCGGGCTCGCCACGATCTTGTCGGGGACCTTGGGGGTGGTCAGGCCCCAGCTCGTGATGTCCGCCACGGCGTCGATGACGATCGCGACCACCGTCATGGCCACGATGCTGATCAGGATCGCGCCCTTCACCTTGCGTGCGAGCAACGCGATGGTCAGCAGCACACCGAGACAGAACACGAGCACGGGCCAGCCCGTCAGCCGGCCCACGGCACCGAGCTGCACCGGCACGGTGGTGTTCGCGACGTCCGGGATACGGCTGACGAACCCGGCGTCGACGAAGCCGATGAAGGCGATGAAGAGCCCGATGCCGACGCCGATCGCCTGTTTCAGCTGCTGCGGGATGGCGTTCATGATCGCTTCCCGTAGCCCGGTGAGGACCAGGACGCAGATGAGGACGCCCTCGAGGACGACGAGGCCCATGGCGTCGGCCCAGCTCATCAACGGGGCGAGCTGGAAGGCGACGACGGCGTTGAGGCCGAGCCCGGCGGCGATGGCGAGCGGCAGATTGCCGCCGACGCCCATGATGACGGTCATGACGCACGCCACCAGGGCGGTGGCGGTGACCAGTTGGCCCGTGTCCAGCTGGTGGCCGAACTTGTCCTTGGCGCTGCCCAGGATGATCGGATTGAGGACCAGGATGTAGGCCATGGTGAAGAACGTGGCGAAGCCGCCGCGTATCTCGCGGCCGAAGCTGGAGCCCCGTTCGGAGATCTTGAAGAACCGGTCGATGCCGTTCGCCTCGGGGGGTGCGGAACTCGACCGGTCGGCCGCCTTCTGCGTTTCGGACATGGCGGTGCTCCTCGTTGCCTGGTGAGCCGGTGTGGGAATCTCGCTGCATTGTTCCCCCGGTGAACCGGTTTCAGGTCTTCTCCGTGTCACGGAATCAAGTTCCGCCTCCCGCAGTGGATCCGGTGACTCCGCAGGAGCAGCAGGGGCACCGCGCGCCCTCAACCCGCATACGGATCCGGCACCTTCCCCGGCCGGGCCAGGAACTCGAAGTCGCAGCCGGTGTTCGCCTGGGTGATCTGTCCGTTGTAGAGCACTCCGTAGCCGCGGTCGTACCGCGCCGGCGGCGGGGTCCATCGTGTCCGGCGACGCTCCAGTTCGTCGTCGTCCACCTCGAGCCGGAGGGTGCGCGCCTCGACGTCGAGCGTGATGCTGTCGCCGGTGCGTACGAGCGCCAGTGGGCCGCCGACATACGACTCCGGCGTCACATGCAGCACGCATGCGCCGTAACTCGTGCCGCTCATCCGGGAGTCGGAGATCCGGACCATGTCCCGTACGCCCTGCTTCAGCAGATGGCCGGGGATGGGCAGCATCCCGTACTCGGGCATCCCGGGTCCGCCCTTCGGACCGGCGTTGCGCAGAACCAGCACGCTGTCCGCGGTGATGCCGAGGGCCGGGTCGTCGATGGTCCGCTGCATCGTCCTGTAGTCGTCGAAGACGACCGCGGGCCCGGTGTGCGCGAGCAGGTGCGGCTCCGCGGCGATGTGCTTGATGACGGCACCGTCCGGGCACAGGTTGCCGCGCAGCACGGCGACCCCGCCCTCCTGCGCGACCGGGTTGTCGCGGGGCCGGATGACGTCGTCGTCGTGCACCCGGGCTCCCGCGATCTGCTCGCGCAGGGTGTCGTGGCAGACCGTCGGCCGGTCCAGGTGCAGCAGGTCCGGGATCCGGGACAGGAAGGCGGGCAGGCCGCCCGCGAAGTGGAAGTCCTCCATGAGGTACCGCTCGCCGCCGGGCCGGACGTTGGCGAGCACGGGCGTCGTCCGCGCGATGCGGTCGAAGTCGTCGAGGGTGAGCGGGACTCCGGCCCGGCCGGCCATGGCGATCAGATGGATGACGGCGTTGGTGGAACCGCCGAGCCCCAGGACCGTGGTCACCGCGTCCTCGAAGGCCTCGCGCGTGAGGATGTGGCTCGGCCTGCGGTCCTGGAGCACGAGTTCCACGATCCGGCGTCCGGACGCGGCTGCCATGCGCTCGTGCCCGGAGTCGACGGCCGGGATGCTCGACGCACCGGGCACGGTCACCCCGAGGGCCTCGGCGGCAGCGGTGAGCGTGGACGCCGTGCCCATGGTCATGCAGTGCCCGGGCGAGCGGGCGAGCCCGCTCTCCAGCTCCGACATCTCGCAGTCGCCGATGAGCCCGACACGCTTGTCATCCCAGTACTTCCACATGTCGGTGCCCGAGCCGAGGACCTCACTGCGCCAGTGGCCCGGCAGCATGGGACCGGCGGGCACGAACACGGCCGGCAGGTCGGCGGAGGCGGCACCCATGAGGAGCGCGGGCGTGGACTTGTCGCAGCCGCCCATCAGCACGGCCCCGTCGACCGGATAGGAGCGCAGCAGTTCCTCGGTCTCCAGCGAGAGGAGGTTGCGGTAGAGCATGGGGGTCGGCTTCTGGAAGGTCTCGCTGAGCGTGGAGACCGGGAACTCCAGCGGGAAGCCGCCGGCCTGCCACACGCCCCGCTTGACCGCCTGGGCCCGGTCCCGTAGATGGACGTGGCAGGGGTTGATGTCCGACCAGGTGTTCAGGATCGCGATGACGGGCTTGCCCAGGTGCTCCTCGGGGAGGTAGCCGAGCTGGCGGGTGCGGGCCCGGTGGCTGAAGGAGCGCAGCCCGTCGGTGCCGTACCACTGGTGACTGCGGAGTTCTTCGGGCTTCTTCACAGGCACCACCCGGCGACGATGCCGGAGACCTCGGCGCGCGCCTCCTCGGACAGCGTCCTGCTCGGCGGGCGCACGGTGCGGCCGCACAAGCCGAGCGAGGCGAGGGCTTCCTTGACCACGGCGACGTTGTCGGCGGAACCGTTCGCCGCGCGCAGCTCCTCGAAGCGGCGGATCTGCTCCCAGACCTTCATGGCGGCCCGGTAGTCGCCGGACCGCAGCGCCGTGATCATGTTCAGCGACATCGCCGGGGCGACGTTCACCAGCCCGGAGGTGAAGCCGGTGGCGCCCGCCGAGAAGTAGGAGGGGGCGTACGGCTCGGCGAGGCCGGCCACCCACACGAAGCGGTCCAGGCCGGCGTCCCGCGCGAAGGCGGCGAACCGGGCGGCGTCCGGGACGGCGTACTTCACACCGATGACGTTCGGGCAGTGGTCGGCCAGTTCGGCGAGCCGGGAACCGTGCAGCCGGGCGTCGCGGACATAGGGGACCACCCCGAGGCCGGGCACCGCCTCGGCGATGGCCCGGTGGTAGTCGACCCACCCGGCGGGAGAGACGTAGGGATGCGCGGGCTGATGGACCATCACCATTGCGGCGCCCCGCTCGGCGGCGTGGCGGGCGGTGGCGACGGCGGTGGGCACATCGTGCCCGACACCGACGAGCACGGTGGCGGACTCCCCCGCCTCCTCGAGGGTCAGTTCGGTCACCGATCGCCGTTCCTCGGGCGTGAGGGCGTAGAACTCACCGGTGTTGCCGCCCGGGGTCAGGGTCCTGACACCGCCGTCCAGCAGCCGCTGCAGCAGCGCCCGGTGGACGTCCCGGTCGATGGTGCCGTCCTCGGCGAACGGGGTCACCGGGATCGCCACCACATCGGCAAGGGCCGCCCGCTGGGTGTCGAACGCGACGCCGCTCATCGCCGGCCCTCCTCTTCCCGCGTACCGGGGAACGCCCGGTGGACGAACGACGCGATGTGGTCGTGCAGAGCGCTCGCGGCGCCGTCCGCGTCGCCCAGCCGGGCGAGCCGCAGGATCTCCCGGTGCTCGGCGGCCTCCGCCGCCCAGCAGGGATCAACGGCCCATGCGACGGCGGAGACCAGGGCGGCCTGGTCGCGGACCTCGTCGAGCATCCGGCCGAGCAGCGGGTTGCCGGAGGGCATATACAGGGCGCGGTGGAACTCCCGGTTGGCCAGCGAGCGTTCGGCGGTGTCCGTCGCCGCGTCGGCCCGGTCCAGCGCGTCACTCGCGGCGTCGAGCACGGCCCGGCGCCGCACCGAGCGGCGCAGTGCCTCCGGCTCGAGGAGCAGCCGGACGTCGTAGACCTCCCGTGCCATGTCCGCATCCACCGTGCGCACCGTGACGCCCTTGTACTGGCTCATCACGACGAGCCCGGTCCCCGCGAGGGTCTTGAGCGCCTCACGCACGGGCGTCTTCGACACCCCGTACTGCGCGGCGAGTTCGGTCTCGACCAGGGGCCGACCGGGCACGAGCTGCCCGGTGAGGATGCGGTGCTTGATCCCCTCCAGCACGAACTGCGTGCGGGAGGGGATCGGTGTGGGCACAGAGGTCATACACGCCTCTCGGGTCTCGTATATCGCGTCTCATATATGACGTATGAAGTACGACGCGATGAACCTAGGCGCGTGCGGGAAGTCCGTCAACGCTCAGGACCAGAGAAGTCGGGACCCGGGAACCCTCGTGCCCCGCACCACGGTTGCCCACCGTGCGGCAGGGAATCAGCCGCTCACGACTTCCAGTCGGGGTCCCGTCCGCTGAGGCCGATCGCCCGGTCGAGCAGTGGGGCATCGGCCGGAACGGACACGACCGGACCGAACAGGCCGCCACCGCGGTCCGGGTCGTCGGCCGCGGCGGCCAGGAAGCCGTACGAGGCCATG
Source organism: Streptomyces chiangmaiensis (assembly GCF_036281785.1). Classification (NCBI taxonomy): domain Bacteria; kingdom Bacillati; phylum Actinomycetota; class Actinomycetes; order Kitasatosporales; family Streptomycetaceae; genus Streptomyces; species Streptomyces chiangmaiensis. The sequence goes on from NZ_JAYWVC010000022.1 coordinate 38,891, forward strand.
AGCGCCCCCGGGTCCGGTTCGTACTCCTGGCCGGTGGCCCTGGCCAGGTCCCAGCCGTGGATCACCAGTTCGTCGGCCGCGACGGCGCCCGCGACCCGGCCCGGCAGAGCCACTCCACCGGCGCGGGTCTCACCCGCCCAGGCCGCGGGGTCACGCCAGGCCTCGGCCATCTGGTCGAGCGCCAGCGGCAGTTCCTCGCGCCAGCCCGGCCCGATGTCCGGTTCGGTGGCGTCCGGACCGGTGTCCGTGGTGGCGCCGAGATCCTTGCGCCCGGCGTCCCGGAACGCGACGGCCAGCCCCAGCAGATGGCCCAGCAGCGTGCGCACCGTGAAGCCGGGGCAGGGCGTGGCGTCCAGGAGTTGCTCGTCGCGCACCCCGGCGGCGAGCCGGGCAACGATGCGCGTCTGCGCTCCGAGATCGACGATCGTGTCGGTCATTCTGTCCTCCGAGTCCTCTTCACTCGAGAGGTTGACCGACGTGGACCGCCGAACTCATCGCTCCCGGGCCCTCCGTTTCAGGGAGCCGTGTGTTCCCTGACGGCCACACGCCGCCTGCCGCGCAGCAGATCACGGACCGAGGGCCCGCCGCGCAGGCACAACAGCGCGATCACCGGGTCGCAGATCGCGCAGCCCAGCGAGGAGCCGTGCTCGAAGGGGACGATGGGGTTGCCCTTGAGATGGTGCACGACGTCCCACCCGGTGTGCAGCAGCCAGCCGACGCCGATGAACGTCCATGACTCCAGGCCCCGGTAGGCGACATAGGTGACGAGGGCGGTGAACGCGAACTCCCAGCCGCCGAGACCGCCGCCGCGGAGATAGGCGGCGCCCGCTCCGGCGAGCATGACCGCGTTGACGCGCCGCCGGTGCGGTTCGCGCAGGAGGGACATGAGGACCGTATAGAGGACGCCGATGGCTACGGGCGCGAGGTACTGCACGGGACTGCCTTTCCGGGGTCGTACGGGTGACGCGGCCGGCCGGCGCGGGGACGGTTCACCACGCTAGGTCCGCGCACCCGGGCTCCCCAGGGGAATTAGTGACAGCTACCGACGGATTTCCGTCCGCGGGCCGCCCGCCGACCTGTCTTTAGGGCACCTGCCCCATCCCGTAGGCACCTCCTTAGAACCACGATGACCAGGCATGACGACGACATGGTCCGGGGCGCGCCTGCTGCGCGACCGCAACGCAAGGCTGTATCTGACCCAGGTGGTGGTCTCCGGCTTCGGCACGTCGGCGCTGTGGCTGGTGTCCGGGGTGTGGGTCAAGGACCTCACGGGCTCGAACGGTCTGGCGGCGCTCTGCATCTTCGCCCTGTGGGCTCCGACCCTGGTCGGACCGCTGCTCGGCACGGTGGCCGACCGCATCCGGCGCAAGCCGCTGCTGATCGGTGTGAACCTGCTCCTGGCCGCCCTGGTGCTCGCCCTCGTCACCGTCGACTCCCCGGATCGCCTGTAGCTGCTGTTCGCGGTCCTGCTCGTCTACGGCGCCGCGGGCGTCGTCCAGGACGCGGCGGAGTCGACGCTCGTCACCGCCGCCGTCGACCCCTCGCTGCTGGGCGACTTCAACGGGCTGCGGATGACGGCCAACGAGGGCATGAAGCTCGTGGCCCCGCTGGCCGGAGCGGGCCTCTACGCGGTGTACGGCGGCCCGGGCGTCGCGCTCCTGGACGCGGTCACCTTCGTGCTCGCCACCGGTCTGTGCGTGCTGCTCCGCGTCCACGAGGACCGGCCGCGGCAGGCTTCGGGCGACTGGCGCGCGCAGGCCGCCGAGGGCGCCCGCCACCTGTGGGCACATCCGCGACTGCGGCCCCTGGTGCTGGCCGGCGGCGGCACCATGCTGTTCACGGGTGTCTGCGGAGCCCTCGTCTACGCCATTGTTGCGGGCCTCGGGCACTCCCCGGCGTACGCGGGGGTGCTCTACGCCGTCCAGGGCGTCGGCTCGGTGGCGATCGGGCTGGTGTCCGGACCCGCGTTGCGGCTGCTGGGCGCCCATCGCTTCGGGGCCTGCGGGATCGCCCTCACGGCCGTCGCCGTGGCCGCACGGGCGGTCCCCTCCGACGCGGTGGCCGTGGCGTGCAGGCTGGCGAACGGTGCGGGGCTGCCCTGTGTGCTGATCGCCGCGCTCACCGCCGTGCAGCGCGAGACGCCGGGTGCGCTGCTGGGCCGAGCGACGGCCACGGCCAACACCCTGGTCTTCGCGCCGAACGTGATCGGGCTGGCCGCCGGAGCGGCGCTGGTCGAGCTGGTGGACTACCGGCCGCTGCTGGTGGCGCTGGGTCTGGCACTGCTGGTCACGGCCGGGCTGCTGTTTCAGAGCCCGGCGAGGACCTCCCGCACGGCCTCCAGGTCACCGTCGGACGCCAACCCCGCGTGATAGAGCCGCAGTTCCGTCGCGCCCAGCTCCGCCGCCCCTCGCGCGTCCCGCTCCAGCGTCCGCGGACCGCCACCCATACCGGAGACCACGGTGAAGTTGGCCGCGACGACGGATCCTTCCCCGCCCTGCTCCGCGAACGGCACGAGCAGGCCCGCGCCACCGCTGCAGGGCACCACCACCCCGTCCGCGACGGACAGGATGTGTGCGGGGTCGACGCCCGCGTTGGCCCCGCAGTGGTACCACACCGGGTCCGCGTGCAGCAGCACCTGGAACCCGTCGGGCGCGGCCGCGCGGACCGCCGCCACCGCCTCCTCCTGGAGCGAGCGGGCCACCTCCGCACGCCACGCGCGCGTGGCGGCCGTCTCCGACTCGCCGAGGAGCTTCTCGACGCCCGCCCAGCCTCCGTCGGAGGGAGCGCCGCGCCACACCGGCTCCAGCGCGGCGCGTACCGCCGCGGCCAGTACTCCGGCGTCCGCGCCCTGCGCCCCGTACCCCTCACGGCAGCTTGCGCAGAAACACAGCGACATGAGGTACTGCCCGGCGTCCCCGAGCGCCACCCCGCCGATCTTGTCGTGGGCGTGCAGATGGGCCAGTCCGTACCAGCCGAGCGACTCCAGCTCGGTGCCGTGCGCACCCGGCCGCACGGCCGCCTCGGCGGCGAGGTCGACGAGGTACGCGCGCGTGTCCGGCTGGGCGATGCACGGCGCCCACGGGTACCGGTCCCCGTAGGCGTTGACCACCGAGGTCCGCGGATGTTCCTCCCCGAGGCGGGAGTTGTGCGCCAGCACGACCCACGTGTGCACCTCGAGACCGGCGCCGGCGAGCGCCTCGGCGGCCTCCCCGAACGCGTCGCCCGGGGCCCAGTCCCCGGCCGGGTGAGGACGCAGTACCCGGCCCTCCCAGCGCGCGTCCGGCGGGTAGAGCACGGCCGCGTGGCGGGCCGTCACGATGCGATGGCGCGGATGCCGGGGAGTGAGCGCACGGGTGGAGTGGTACGCGGACGCCAGTGTCGCCTGCCGAACCCCCAGGGCGGCCACGCGCTCCGCGGCCCGAGGGTCTCCGTTGACGTCCCAGGGGTAGAGGAACGCCGACACCTTCACGCGTCCTCCCGCAGCAGCTCGTAGCCGCGGTCGATCAGTTCGGCGAGTTGCTTGACGTGGCCCTCGGACGGTTCGTGCAGCGGCGGCCGCACCTCGCCGACGTCGAGGCCGCGCAGGCGCACTCCGGCCTTGACGAGCGAGACGGCGTAGCCGCGACCCTGAGCGCGCAGTTCGACGAACGGGCGGTAGAAACCGTCGAGGAGCCGGTGGACGGTGGTGACGTCACCTGAGGCCAGCGCCTTGTGGAAGGCGAGGGCGATCTCGGGGACGAAGCAGAACACGGCGGACGAGTACAGGGTGATCCCGATGCCGCGGTATGCGAGCTGGGTCTGCTCGGCGGTCGGCAGGCCGTTGAAGTAGAGGAAGTCGCCCGGTCCCTCGGTCCGCACGGCGCTCACGATGCGCTGCATCAGGTCCAGGTCGCCGATCCCGTCCTTGAAGCCGATGACACCCTCCGTGCGGGCCAGTTCGACCACCGTCCGGGGCGTGAACACGGCGTTGTCGCGCTGGTAGACGATGGTCGGCAACGAGGTCGCGGCAGCCAGCTCCCGGTAGTGCCGCAGCAGTCCCTCCTGCCCGGCCTGCACAAGGTAGGGGGGCATGGCGAGCAGCCCGTCGGCTCCGGCCGCCTCGGCCAGCTTCGCGTAGCGCACGGCGAGCGCGGTCCCGTACCCCGCGCCCGCTACGACCGGCACCCGTCCTTCCGCCGCCTCGACGGCCGCCCGAACGCACGCCTGGAACTCCTCGGGCGTCAGCGCGTGGAACTCACCCGTGCCGCAGCACGCGAAGACAGCGGCGGCGCCCGCCTCGACACCCGCGCGCACATGCGCGCGGTAGACGTCGAGGGCGACGGAGCCGTCGGGTCCGTACGCCGTCACGGGGAAGAACAGCGGCCCGCTGGGGCTGCTGAGGCGAGCGGCAAGAGGGGCTGGCGACACGGGCTCTCCCTTGAACAGGCGCTCATAATATGGATTGAACCTCGTACCCAGTGCACGTGTCTGATCCATGTCCATGTCTCTGAACGCGCCCACGCTACGGGGCCACCTTGCGGCAGGTCAAGCGCACAAACGGGCGACTCGGCGGCGGATTTCGCCCCGTCGCGCGACACTGGACGGACCACGCGAACGCCCCGTAGCACGTCCATGAATGTGAATGCTATGCACGAATGTGGCCGCTGACTCCACGAGTGAACCCGGGGGTGCCCCGGAGGCGCACGAGCCGAGAAGCCGAGAACAAGGAGACCCGATGATGCCCGCTCCCCGCACCGTTCTGCTGACCGGCGCCGCCGGCGGACTCGCCACCCTGATGCGGGGCCTGCTGCCCCGGTACGGCTACGAGCTGCGGCTCCTCGACCTCCGGCCGATCGAGGGCGAGCCGGACGCGATCACCGCCGACCTCGCCGACCGGGAGGCCCTGCGCGTGGCGGTGCGCGGCGTCGACGCGATCATGCACCTCGCGGGCATCTCCCTGGAGTCCACGTTCGAGAAGATCCTCAAGGAGAACATCAAGGGCACCTACAACCTCTACGAGGCGGCGCGCGAGGAGGGCGTGCGTCGGATCGTGTTCGCCTCCTCCAACCACGCTGTCGGCTTCACCCCGCGCCCCCAGGGCGACGACCCGCTGATCCCGATCGACACCCCACGCCGGCCGGACACCTTATACGGCCTGTCCAAGTCCTTCGGCGAGGACCTGGCCCAGCTCTACTGGGACAAGCACGGCCTGGAGACGGTCTCCGTACGCATCGGCTCCTGCTTCCCGGAACCGACCAGCGTCCGGATGCTCTCGGTCTGGATGAGCCCCGAGGACGGCGCCCGTCTCTTCCACGCGGCCCTGACCGCCGAGCGCGTGGGGCACACCGTCGTCTACGGATCGTCCGCGAACACCCGCCTGTGGTGGGATCTGACCACCGCCCGCGCACTCGGCTACGAGCCACAGGACGACTCCGAGCCCTACGCCGAGAAGCTCGTCGCCGCACAGGGTGAGCTCGAGCAGGGCAATCCCGCCCACGCACATCTGGGCGGCCACTTCGTCACGGACCCGCCGATCTGGCCGTACTGACCGAGGACACCGAGAGCGGGCGGGCACAAAACGGGCCCGCTCGCTCCGCTTTTCGGGCACCAATGCTGCCCGATCTCACCCGCCGCCCCGCTCCGTCGCAGGTCCGTGACGGGCACGCGATGAGCCGTTCGGGCGGGATCGGGCACACTCGGGCGCGCAACAGACCTGGTCACCGTCGCACACCGGCTGTAGAACATCCCCCAAGGGCCCCGCGAGGCCCGAACGGGCACAGCACGCAGCACGACGGAAGGCGGGTGCGGACGATGACGGCGAAGACAGCGGAGGAACGTCAACGCGAGATCGTCAAAGCCGCCCGCCGGACGGGTTCGGTCGACGTCACCCAGCTCGCAGCAGAGCTGGGCGTCGCCAAAGAGACCGTACGTCGCGATCTGCGCGCCCTGGAGGACCACGGGCTCGTCCGCCGCACCCACGGCGGCGCCTATCCCGTGGAGAGCGCGGGCTTCGAGACGACCCTCGCCTTCCGCGCCACCAGCCATGTGCCGGAGAAGCGCCGGATCGCGGCCGCCGCGGCCGAGCTACTGGGGGATGCCGAGACCGTCTTCGTGGACGAGGGCTTCACCCCGCAGCTCATTGCCGAGGCGCTGCCCCGGGACCGGCCGCTGACGGTGGTCACCGCGTCCCTGGCCACCGCGGGCGCGCTCGCGGAGGCCGAGAAAACGACCGTCCTGCTGCTGGGCGGCCGGGTGCGCCCCGGCACACTCGCCACCGTGGACCACTGGACGACGAAGATGCTGGCCGGTTTCGTCGTCGACCTGGCGTTCATCGGCGCCAACGGCATCTCCCGCGAAAACGGGCTGACCACACCCGACCCCGCGGTCAGTGAGGTCAAGGCCCAGGCCATCCGCGCCTCGCGCCGCACGGTCTTCGCGGGCGTGCACACCAAGTTCGGGGCGGTGAGCTTCTGCCGGTTCGCGGAGGTCGGCGCCCTGGAGGCGATCGTCACGAGCACCCTGCTGCCGACGTCCGAGGCACACCGCTACTCGTTGCTCGGCCCTCAGGTCATCCGGGTCTGACCGATCCGCAGCCGTCCCACGCACAACCGCACACCCCTTCGGTAAACGTCCGTCCGCCGTTCACCCGGTGCGCCGCACGGCGGACCACGCACATCCCCACGCCGTTCAGCAGTCGACTTCCGCCTCAATGACCTACAAGGGATCAGGAGCAGACCCATGCCGACCCAGAGCCGACGAACGCCCCGCACCGTGTTTGCCGTGGCCGCCGTAGGAACGCTGATCACCCCCCTGCTCGCCGGCTGCTCGGGAGCCGGCGGCGCCGGGGGCGGATCCTCCGCCCACTCCATCAACGTCCTGATGGTGAACAACCCGCAGATGGTGGAGCTGCAGAAACTCACCGCCGGCCACTTCACCAAGGACACCGGCATCAAGGTCAACTTCACCGTCCTGCCGGAGAACGACGTCAGAGACAAGATCAGCCAGGACTTCGCCAACCAGGCGGGCCAGTACGACGTCGCCACCCTGAGCAACTACGAGATACCGATCTACGCCAAGAACAACTGGCTGCACTCGCTGGACTCGTACGTCGCCGGCGACAAGGGCTTCGACCAGCAGGACATCCTGGCGCCGATGCGGACGTCCCTCACCGCGGCGGACGGCAAGCTCTACGGGGAGCCCTTCTACGGGGAGTCGTCGTTCCTGATGTACCGCAAGGACGTCTTCCAGAAGAAGGGGCTCACCATGCCCGAGCAACCCACCTGGCAGCAGGTGGCGGATCTCGCGGCCAAGGCGGACGGCGCCGAGCCCGGTATGAAGGGCATCTGCCTGCGCGGTCTGCCGGGGTGGGGCGAGATGCTGGCTCCACTGACCACTGTGGTCAACACCTTCGGCGGCACCTGGTTCGACAAGGACTGGACGCCGCGCCTCGACTCGAAGGAGTTCAAGCAGGCGACACAGTTCTACGTCGACCTGGTGCGCAAGCACGGTGAGTCGGGCGCCGCCCAGTCCGGTTTCGCGGAATGCCTCAACAACATGACGCAGGGCAAGTCCGCGATGTGGTACGACGCGACCTCCGGTGCCGGCTCACTGGAGGCGGCCGGCTCGCCGGTCAAGGGCAAGATCGGCTATGTTCCGGCCCCGGTGGAGAAGACGAAGAGCTCCGGGTGGCTGTACACCTGGGCCTGGGGCGTCCAGAAGGCCTCCAAGAATCCCGGCGACGCATGGAAGTTCATCTCCTGGGCGTCCAGCAAGGACTACGAGCAGCTGGTCGGCAAGACCGACGGCTGGGCCAACGTCCCGGCGGGCAAGCGCACCTCCACCTATGACATCCCGGAGTACCGCGAGGAGGCCGCGGCCTTCGCGGACGTCACCCGGGACGCCATCGCCTCGGCGCAGCCGGACAACCCGGGAGTCCAGCCGCGGCCCGCGCCCGGCATCCAGTTCGTCGGCATCCCCGAGTTCACCGATCTGGGGACCAAGGTCTCCCAGGAGATCAGCTCGGCCGTCGCCGGACGGGAGTCCGTCGACAGCGCCCTGAGGAAGTCCCAGTCGCTCGCCGAGACGGTCGCGAAGAAGTATCAGAAATGATGGCCACCACTACCGCCCGGGTCGCCGCGGCTCAGCCGCGGACGGCCCGGCCGTCGAACCGACTGCGAGCCTGGGCCACGCGCGCCCCGCTGCTGCCCGCCCTGATCTTCATGATCATCGTGACCCAGCTGCCGTTCGTGGCGACTCTGGTGATCTCGTTCTTCGACTGGAACGCCCTGTACCCGAAGGACCGTCACTTCACCGGGCTCAGCAACTACTCCGACGTCCTCACCACTCCAGAGCTGCGCAAATCGGTGTGGACGACCGTGCTGCTCACCGTCATCGTGGTGTTGATCAGTCTGGTGCTCGGCCTGCTGCTCGCGCTGCTGCTGGACCGCAGGTTCCCGGGCCGGGGAGCGGTGCGCACCATGCTCATCGCGCCGTTCCTGGTGGTCCCCATCGCGGCCGCCCTGTTGTGGAAGCACGTCCTGTACAACCCCGAGTACGGCCTGTTCAACGGCCTGCTGCACTGGATCGGCGGCGGCGGCGCACCACAGCCCGACTGGATCTCGGACATGCCGCTGTCGGCGGTCGAGGCTTCACTGATCTGGCAGTGGACCCCGTTCATGATGCTGATCCTGCTCGCCGGGCTGCAGAGCCGTGACCCCGAGCTGGTCGAGGCGGCACGCATGGACGGCGCGGGCAACTGGCAGGTGTTCGTCCACATCACCCTGCCGCACCTGCGCCGCTATCTGGAACTGGGCGTGCTGCTGGGATCGATCTACATCGTGCAGAACTTCGATGCGGTGTTCACGATCACCGCCGGCGGCCTCGGCACCGCGAACCTCCCGTACACCGTCTACCAGACCTTCTACCAGGCGCACGAGAACGGCCTGGCCTCGGCGGCCGGTGTGCTCGTGGTCATCGGCTCGATCATCCTCGCGACCTTCGCGCTGCGCGTCGTGTCGTCGCTCTTCCGGGAGGAGGCGTCCCGCGCATGACCACCGCAGTGACCGGCGCCCCGTCGCACGCACGCACCCGGGGCAGGCGTTCCGCCAAGGGGGCCGCGCTCGGCGTGGTCGCCTGGCTGGCGGGCGTCCTGTTCGCCCTGCCTATCCTCTGGATGGCCCTGACCTCTCTCCACTCCGAGGCGGACGCGGCCACCAATCCGCCGTCGGTGGCCGCCTCGCTCACCTTCGACAGCTACCGGGAGTTCTTCGGTCTGGACGGTGGCGCGAGCCCCTGGCCCTCGCTGATCAACTCGACCACCGCCTCGGTGGCCTCCACCGTGTGCGTGCTGCTGCTGGCGCTACCGGCGGCCTACGCCCTGTCGATCCGTCCGGTGAAGAAGTGGACCGACGTCCTGTTCTTCTTCCTGTCGACCAAGATGCTGCCCGCCGTGGCAGGTCTGCTGCCCGTCTACCTCTTCGCCAAGAACACCGGCATGCTCGACAACATCTGGGCACTGGTGATCATCTACACCGCGATGAATCTGCCGATCGCCGTGTGGATGATGCAGTCCTTCCTCTCCGAGGTACCGGTCGCCATCATCGAGGCCGCGCAGATCGACGGCGCCCGCCTGCCCACGGTCCTCACGCGGGTGGTGGCCCCCATCGCGCTGCCCGGCATCGCCGCCACCGCCCTGATCTGCTTCATCTTCAGCTGGAACGAACTGCTCTTCGCCCGGGTGCTCACGGGCGTGGTCGCCGAGACCGCCCCCGTCTTCCTGACCGGCTTCATCACCAGCCAGGGCCTGTTCCTGGCGAAGGTGTGCGCCGCGTCGCTCGTCATCTCCCTGCCGGTGCTCGCCGCGGGGTTCGCCGCCCAGGACAAGCTGGTCCAGGGTCTGTCGTTGGGAGCCGTGAAATGAAGGCCGCCGTCATCGAGTCCGTGGGCCGCGCCGTCGTCTCCGAGGTCCCGGACCCGACGCCAGGGCCCCGCGAGGTCGTCGTCGAGGTCGCGGCCTGCGGTCTGTGCGGTACGGATCTGCACATCCTCCAGGGCGAGTTCGCGCCCAAGCTGCCGATCGTGCCGGGACACGAGTTCGCGGGCGAGGTGGTCGGGGTGGGGACCCAGGTCACCGAGGTGTCGGTCGGCGACCGAGTGGCTGTTGACCCGTCCCTGTACTGCTACGAGTGCCGGTACTGCCGTACGGGCCACAACAACCTCTGTGAGCGGTGGGCGGCCATCGGCGTGACGACGGCGGGCGGGGCGGCGCAGTACGCGGTGGCCCCCGTGGCCAACTGCGTGAAGCTCCCCGAGAACGTGCGTACCCAGGACGCGGCGCTGATCGAGCCGCTGTCCTGTGCGGTGCGCGGTTACGACGTCCTGCAGTCCCGCCTCGGCGCACACGTCCTCATCTACGGATCCGGGACGATGGGCCTGATGATGCTGGAGCTGGCAAAGCGGACGGGCGCCGCGACCGTGGACATGGTCGATGTGAACCCGGCACGCCTGGAGACCGCACGACAGTTGGGCGTCACGGCGTCCGCGGCAAGCCCGGACGAACTGGAGCGTCCGCAGGGCTGGGACCTGGTCGTGGACGCCACGGGCAACACGGCGGCGATCCAGGACGGCCTGGGACGGGTGGCGAAGGCCGGCACCTTCCTTCAGTTCGGGGTGGCGGACTATGCGACACGGGTCGAGATCGACCCGTACCGGATCTACAACCAGGAGATCACGATCACCGGTTCCATGGCGGTGCTGCACAGCTTCGAGCGGGCGGCGGAGCTGTTCGCGGGCGGCGTGCTCGATCCGGAGGTGTTCATCAGCGACCGGATCCCGCTGGAGCGCTACCCGCAGGCGCTGGAGCAGTTCGCGGCGGGAGTGGGACGCAAGATCGTGGTGGTGCCGTAGCGGCTCGGGCCGGGGGTCGGCGCGTCAGCCGTTCGGCCCCCTGAGTAAGGGAACGGTAAAGCGGTCCCACTCGTTCACAGGTCATGACAGCTATGACCCCCGGCTCGAACATCCCGCTCGGAGCCACTCGCGTGACGGTCGACGTCGCCGCCCCGGTGCGGCTCGACGTGTCGGCCCTGCTGCTCACCGCCGATGGCAAGGTGCGCTCCGACGACGACTTCATCTTCTACAACCAGCCTGCGGGCCCGGGCGTCACCTACCGCTCGGGCGGTGGCACGAACCCTGACGCCATCATGGTCGACACCGCCTCCGTGCCCCCCGGTATCGAGAAGATCGTCGTCACGGCGAGCCCCGACGCCGCGGGTCAGACCTTCCAGGGCATCAAGCCCACGGCCACCGTGCGCAACGCGGACGACAACACCGTCCTCGCCACCTTCACCCCGCCCCAGCTCGGCACGGAGACGGCCCTGGTCGTGGTGGAGGTCTACGTCCGCAACGGCGCCTGGAAAGCCCGCGCCGTCGGCCAGGGCTACGCGAACGGCCTGGCGGGCATCGCCACCGACTTCGGCGTCACCGTGGAGGAGCCCGCCGCGCCCGCCCAGCCCGTCGCCCCGCCCGCGGCGGCGATGCAGCCACCGGCCGCCCCGCCGGCACCGACCCCGGCCGCACCTCCGGCGCCCGTCGCCCCGCCGGCGCCGACCCTGGCCGCACCTCCGGCGCCCGCCGCTCCCCCGGCCCCGCCCGCCCCGGCTCCGGGGGCCGGAAAGATCAATCTGGACAAGGGCCGGGTCAGCCTGCAGAAGAACCAGACCGTCTCCCTCGTCAAGGGAGGCCGCCCGCTGCTCTCGCAGGTCAAGATGGGGCTGGGCTGGGAACCCGCCTACCGGGGCAAGGACATCGACCTGGACGCGTCCGTCATCGTGTACGGCCCGCAGCGCAATCACATCGACAGCTGCTACTTCGGCAAGCTGACCATCCTGAACGGTGCGATCAAGCACTCCGGCGACAACCTCACGGGCGAGGGCGGGGGCGACGACGAGGTCATCGCGGTCGACCTCGGCCGCCTGCCCCAGGAGGTCACCGGCCTGGTCTTCACCGTGAACTCCTTCTCCGGGCAGAAGTTCACGGAGGTCGCCAAGGCCTACTGCCGCCTGGTGGACGCCGCCACCGACCAGGAGCTGGTCCGCTTCGACCTCACCAGCGCCGAGCCGCAGACGGGCGTCATGATGGCCAAGCTCATCCGGCAGTTCTCCGGTGAGTGGGAGATGACGGCGATGGGCGACTTCGTCAAGGCCCGCACGGTGCGGAACATGGTGAAGCCGGCAGCCCAGGCCCTGTAGCCGACCGCGGTACGACGTCTGCGGTCCCGCTTCGCCCCGGGGCCCGCAGACGGGGCGGCCGACTCCTACGGCCGCAGCCCCTCCGTGAGCAGCGACAGATAGCGGCGGATGTGCTCGCCCTGGCCGTTGGCCAGCTCCGAGGCCGTCGCCACCCCGTGCGCCAGCCGCAGTATCTCGATCGGCTCGAGGTCCTCCCGCAGGGTCCCCTCCCGCTGCGCCGCCTCGACCAGGCGCCCCGCGGCCTCCTTCATGGAGGTGCCGCAGGCAGTGACGGCCACCGAACTGCCGTCCGTGACGGCGGACCCGAGCAGGGCCTTCAGACCGCGCACCTGGATGGTTCCGACGCAGAGCTCGTTGAGCCACTCCACCAGCGCCTCGCCCGGCGGCAGTTCCCTGGCCAACTCGTCGGCCCGGGCGGTGATGGCCTCGATCCGGTCGACATAGGCCGCCTCCAACAGCGCCTGACGCGTCGGGAAGTGCCGATAGAGCGTGCCGGATCCGACCCCTGCCCGCTTGGCGATGTCATCGAGCGACGCGTTCTCCCCGTACTCGGCGAACGCGACCGCCGCCGCCGCCAGCAGCCGCTCGTAGTTGCGCCTCGCGTCCGCGCGCATGGGCCTGACCTGCGACATCCAGATACTCCTTGCGAACCGGGGACCCTCTCCGTATCTTATCGAGCACTAAACGGAGACAGTCCCCGGTTACCTTCGCGAGCGGTTCGCCCTGCCCGCGCACCGTTCCTCCGTGCTGCCCGCACCCATGCCGTCCGGGGACGCCGAACCGGGAGAACTCCATGTCCACCCCGTCCGCACCGTCCAGGACCGTCGACGCGCTCTCCGCACCACCACCAGCCGCCAGACCCGGCACCGTCCTCTTCATCGTCGTCACCGCCTATCTGATGGTCGGCGTCGACTCCACCGTCGTCAATGTCGCGCTGCCCGACATCCAGCAGGACCTGAACTTCAGCCGCACCGGCCTGTCCTGGGTGCTCAACGCCTACACGCTCGCCTTCGGCGGACTGCTGCTGCTCGGAGGTCGCATCGGGGACATCGCCGGCCGGCGCCGCACCCTCACCGTGGGCGTCCTCCTCTTCGCACTCTCCTCACTCCTCGGCGGTCTCGCCACCGGCAGTTCCTGGCTGCTGGTGGCCCGCGCACTCCAGGGCATCGGCGCCGCCCTCACCGCACCCAGCACCCTCGCCCTGATCACCACCAACTTCCCGGAGGGCCCGCGCCGCCACCACGCCCTGAGCGTCTACTCCTCGATGGCCGGCATCGGTGCCTCGCTCGGCCTGGTCCTCGGCGGCATACTCACCTCCTGGGCGTCCTGGCGCTGGGCTCTGCTGATCAACGTGCCCATCGGCATCGCGGTCGCCTCGGCCCTGCCCCGCTTCGTCGCGGAAACCCCACGCCACACGGGCCGGTTCGACACGACGGGCGCTCTCACCGGGACGGCCGGGACCGCCTCCCTCGTGTACGCGCTGATCCGCGTCTCGGAACAGGGCTGGAGCGACCCCCGGGCACTGTCCGGGTTCGGCGCGGCGGCGGCCCTGCTCATGGGGTTCGCCCTGATCGAGTCCCGGGCCGGGCAGCCGATCCTGCCGCTGCGCCTGTTCGCGAGCCGCAACCGCGCGGGCGGCTACGCGGGAGTGCTGCTGCTCCCCGCGGGCATGTTCGGCGCGTTCTACTTCCTCACCCTGATCCGCCAACAGGTCCTGGACTACAGCCCGTTGCGCTCGGGGTTCGCCTTCCTGCCGCTCACCCTGGCGATGTTCACGACCGTGCGCACGGTGCCCCGGCTGCTCGCTCGCCTCGGTGTCAAGCCGGTACTGCTCACCGGCATGACCCTGCTCGTCGTGGCGGCCGGGTGGCTGTGGCGGCTGCGGCCCGGCGACGGCTACGCCACCGGGCTGCTCGGTCCGCTGCTGCTGATGGGGCTGGGCGTCGGCCTGAGTTTCATGCCCCTGACCGCGACCGTCCTCGCCGGCATCGAGCCCCGCGAGGCGGGCGCCGCCTCGGGTCTGCTCCAGACCCTCCAGTGGCTCGGCGGCACCCTCGGCCTGTCCGTCCTGGTCACGGTCTACGGCACGGCCACCCAGCACGCGACCGGCTCCCCCGCTCAGATCCTCACCCATGGCGCGGCCCGCGCGTTCGGGGTCGGCTCCCTGATCGCGCTGGCCGCGCTGCTGGTCTCGGCGTTCGTCATCACCGGCACCAGGCCGAAGGCCCGCCCGGCCGCATAGAGGAGGGCGCCGTACACGTGCGGCGAGCGCCACCTTCCCGGGTGCGGTCGGGGCCCCGCCGACGCATCGATGCCGATCAGGCGGCGCCGAAGCCCGCCCACGTCCTTGCGGTCATCGTGGGCGGGCCGTGTCGACCGAATCGCGCACGCTCACTCGAGCCATGGCCACAGCCCGTCCTCGCCCCGCTCGAGCAGCGACACCATTCGGAACGCGGCGTCGGTCAGGCCTCCGAAGGTGTGCCTGTTGCCCCTGCCCGACGGGCTGTGGCCCGCGCGGTACCCGGCGAGGTTCCAGGTGTAGACCGGCACGTGCGGCGGGACCTGCTCGGTCGGGTCGCCGTGGTGGCTGTGGACGTACTGCTCGTCGGTGACGATCAGCACCCGGTCGTGCTTCCTGTAGTGGCGCAGGACCGCCGCGGCGGTGTCGGTGCCGCCCAGGTCTCCGAAGCGGCCCAGGACCTTCAGCACCGACTCGCCCGTGCGGAACCTCACCTCGTTGCTGCCGGTTCCGAACTCGACGAGGTCCGCGTCCGCCGCCCGCAGTGCGAGCGCCGTTCCGAAGACCGCCGCCGCGTCGGCCCGGTTCAGCTCCGAACGGTCCGACAGCCGCGAGTAGAACATCGAGCCCGAGCGGTCGACGAGCACCAGCGTGCGGCCCGGCAGCGCGGGCACATTGGCCAGCGAGTGGCCGAGCGCCCGCTCCAGCGGGTACGACCAGCGGAGCGACGGAGCGTGCTGGTGTGCGGTGAGGTACCGGAACGGGAACTGCCGCGATCGCGCCACCTGATCCGGGTCGCTGATCCGCGCCGCGACCTGCGCGGCCACCTCGTCGGACACCCCGGCCTCGTCGAAGTTCCGCAGGTTCCGCACGAGTGCCATGGCACCCATGGACGGAATCACGGCCTCCCAGGCCGCCTTGTCCATCGGACCCTGCAGCCAGCCCGCCAGCGCCTCCCAGGTCATGCCGGCCGCGGCGAGCCGCTCGCCGCCGCCGGGCGCCGTGACGACCGCGCGCCTCTGCTCCACCGGGAGCACCATCAGCTCACGGTGCGCCATGAGCACGGAATTCGAGGCGGGCGGCACGGCGGTGTCCGGATTGTGCCGGCGGTCGAGGGCGTACTGGAACAAGTCGCCCTGCCACGGCTTGTCCGGGTGGGGTGCCGCGTGCACCAGGTTGAGGAGGTCGCCGAAGCGGTAGCCCCTGGAGGCCGTGTCGTACTTCAGCAGCGCCTTGCCGTGGTACAGACGCCGTACGGCGTCGGCGAGGCCACGCTTGACCGGCTTGGGCACGCTTCGGCCGTACGCCGAGGTCCAGTACGCGAGCAACTCACCGGGCTCGTCGGGCCGCTGCAGCACCGAGGACACGACCTGCCGGTTCGCCGGGCCGTCGGTCACGCCGGCGTCGAGCCGAGCCTTCACGTACTCGACGGCGCCCACGATCGAGGCTGTCCGCAGGTTCCCCTCGCCGCGCAGCCAGCCGAGCAGGCCGGCAGTCCAGGACGGGTCGGTGACGGCGAGCTCGCGCACGAGCGCGGCGAACCGGTCGTCACGATCGGCGCCTGTCTCGTAGAAGGTGCGCTGCGAGACGAAGTTCGAGACGGCGAGCAGGAAGAGCTCCGAGCGCGGGTCCCGCTCATGGCCGCGGCCACCCTCGTAGGTGCGCAGCACACGCCCCGTCGAGGTGATCCTCGAAGTCGGCTGCGCCCTGGCGGCCCTGATGTTGAATCGCGCCATGCTGAATTCCCCCGAATTCCATTCCGTTCCGGAGGGAGGCACGGCAAAGGACGAATGCCCGAGTTCAGGAGTGGCGACGGACTTCAGTCAGATGCGCTGTCCGTTGCGCTACACCGGCCGGAAGCCGACGACGGGATTCGAACCCGCAACCTTCTGATCCCATGAAGTAACCGTTGCCTGCGCACCGGGCACCCATCTTGTGCTGCGCCTCCCGAGATCAAGTCGGCGGCGGCGTGGATTCCTTTTGCAGAAGAAGCAGCCGCAGCCCGCGCACCGGGAGGTGCATGAAGTTGTGGTGTCCAGAGATCGAGGCCGGCGGAACCGACAAGGTGCTCTGACCCCTGAGCTACACCGGCTCGTGGTACCGGTGGCGGGACTCGAACCCGCGGCCGCCCCATTATGAGTGGAAGTAGGTCCTGCCTTCGCACCTGGACGTGCATCACTCTAGGAGATGGGCCGCGGGCCGGGCGAACGAATTGATTGCCAACGGAGTCGGCGGGAATTGCCAGGAGTTCAGCCGCGCTTCTGGCGCTTCCAGGGCCCGGTGATGGCGACCATGATGCCGGGGTCCTGGATGTTGGCGAACAGGGTCTTCCCGTCGGGCGAGAACGTGACGCCGGTGAACTCGCTGTACTCCGGCTCCTCTTCGGTGCCGATGTTCAGTTCGTTGCGGGCGATCGGGTAGGTACGGCCGCTGTCGGTGGCACCGAACAGATGCTGGACGCCCTCGCCGTCCTCGGCGATGACCAGGCCGCCGTGCGGGGAGACGGTGATGTTGTCGGGGCCGTCGAAGGCACCGTCCTCGGCCGGGTCGGGGTTCACACCGAGCAGGACCTTCAGCGTCAGGGTCCGGCGCCGGGGGTCGTAGAACCAGACCTGGCCGTCATGCTGGACGGGGCTTTCCTCGCGGGCGTACGAGGAGACGATGTACACACCGCCGTCGCTCCACCACATGCCCTCCAGCTTGCGCGCCCGGGTGACCGCACCGGCGGCGAACTGCTTGCGGACGGAGACCGTTTTCGCGTCGCGGTCCGGGACGTCGACCCAGTCGACGCCGTACACCGTGCCGATCTTCGTGGCGCGGGAGAGGTCGTCGACGTACCGGCCGCCGGAGTCGAAGCACTTGAATGCCTGGAGGCTGCCCGCGTCGTCGGCCAGGGTGCGCAGCGTGCCGCGGCCGTGACGGAAGCCCTCCGGCGGGGTCCAGCGGTAGAGCAGTCCGTTGGGCCCGGAGGCGTCCTCGGTCAGGTAGAGATGGCCGCGCTTGGGGTCGACGACGACGGCCTCGTGGGCGTAGCGGCCCAGCGCCTTGATGGGCTTGGGGTTGCGGTTGGCACGACGGTCCTCGGGGTCCACCTCGAAGACGTAACCGTGGTCCTTGGTCATGCCGCTCTGGCCGGCCTTGTCCTCGGTCTCCTCGCAGGTGAGCCAGGTGCCCCAAG
This sequence comes from Streptomyces chiangmaiensis, assembly GCF_036281785.1. Classification (NCBI taxonomy): domain Bacteria; kingdom Bacillati; phylum Actinomycetota; class Actinomycetes; order Kitasatosporales; family Streptomycetaceae; genus Streptomyces; species Streptomyces chiangmaiensis. The sequence goes on from NZ_JAYWVC010000022.1 coordinate 56,532, forward strand.
GTGTGCTGCCGCCCGCGCAGTTGGTGGAGGTACCCGCGACGCCGACCCATTCCGCGACATGGTCGTGCCGGACCTCGACGACGGTGCAGCCGCCGGACGCGGCCGGGTCGTAGACGAGGCCCTCGGCGAGCGGCACCGGGTACTTCCAGTCGGCGCGGGGGCCCTTGAGCTCGTGGTTGTTGACGAGGAGGGTGGCACCGCGCGGGCCGTCGAAGGTGGCGGTGCCGTCGTGGTTGGAGGGGGTGAACTCGCCCGACTCCAGCTTGGTCTTCCCGCTGTAGGTGATGACGCGGTACGAGAACCCCGCCGGCAGGGCGAGCACACCCTTGGCGTCGGAGACCAGCGGTCCGTAGCCGACGCCGCCGTGCCGGTCCCCGTCCTGACCGTCCGCGGTCTCGGTGTCGGCGGACGCGAGGGCGCCCGGGGCGGTGGCGAGGGTGCCGACGCTGCCGGCCAGCGCGATGCCGGCACCGGTGAGTGCGGAGCGTCGGGCGAAGTCCCTACGGGTGAGCGACATGCTGTCTCCTGTGGAAGGGGAGTGAGTCGGTCGGGGGATGTGCTCGCGGACCTCGTTGCGCGCACACGCTCCCGCTCCCGCCTGAACACCGGTTGAACACGGGTCGACGTCGGGGGACGAAGTTCGCTGAATCCGCCAAACCGGCCCCTTGAAGCCGTCGCGCACGCACCAAGAATCGGCAAGGGCTCATGGACTTCGTTCCGCCACGCATCCCTTCCGCTCGGCGCGCACACCGCGCCACTCCGCGGCACCTGCGCGGCGCGGGGTGGCGGCGCACGGTTCGGGACCTTCGATGGTCACGGGCGCGGCCGAGTACCGTCGCGGCCGGGCGGCGTGGCGGGCGGGCGGCGTGGCGGGCGGGCGGGCGGCGCGGTCTCGATCCGCTCAGCCGGTGTGCTGCGAGCGCGCCTTGAACGCCGCCTTCCGTGCCTCCTTCGCCACCTTCTTGTCCGGGTGCAGGCGTCCCATCGCCTCCAGCACCTCCGAGGTGTCGGGGTGGTCCACCCGCCAGGCGGTCGCGAAGAAACCGCTGTGCTGCGCCGCCAGCCCCTCCACCAGCGCCCGCAGCTCCGACGAGTTGCCCTCGGCCGCCAGCTGTGCGGCAAGGGTGTCGATGGTCAGCCAGAAGACCATCGACTCCGGCGGTACGGGCACGTCGGCCGCTCGGTGCTCGGTGAGCCAGACCCTTGCCAGCCCGCCCAGCTCCGCGTCGTCCAGCACCTCGCGCAGCGCCGTCTCCGCCTCCGCCCCGACGAGGGACAGCGCCTGCTGGCAGCGCAGTCGGCGCAGCGGCGCCCCGGCGTCGGAGCCGCGCGCCGCCGCCAGCAACTCCCTGACCGCCGCGAGAGGTTCACGGCGTGCGAGCCACTGCTCCGTCTCGGCCTGGGCCGCCGCCGGCGGAAACGCGGACGTGCCGTCGAGCAGCGTGTCGGCGCCCTTGTCCGTCAGCTCCCCCACCACGGGCGCGGACATCCCGGCCTCCACCAGACGCGTGCGCATCCCGTACAGACCGAGCGGGGTCAGCCGCACCATCCCGTACCGGCTGACGTCCGTCTCGTCCACGGGCGCCGCGGGCTCCTCGTCGGGGTCGGCCATCAGTGCCTCGTCGACCGGCTGGAACTCGACGAGGCCGATCGGTTCGAGGATCCGGAACTGGTCGTCGAGCCGCATCATGGCGTCCGACACGTGTTCCAGCACATCGTTGGTGGGTTCCGCCATGTCGTCGGGCACAATCATCGACGCGGCGAGCGCGGGCAGCGGCACCGGGCCGTCACCGGGTCCCTCCTCGCCGACGGTCAGCAGATAGAGGTTGGCAAGCACTCCCTCGAGGAACTCCGCCTCCGCCTCCGGGTCCCAGTCGAGGGAGGAGAAGTCGATCTCGCCACCCTCCTCCACGGCGTCGACGAGGTCGTCGAGATCGGGGACACTCGCGTCGGCCAGCACGGCCTCGAGGGCGTCGAGCCAGACGCCGAGCACGTCGCCGGGACTGCCGGAGGTGAGCAGTGCGAGGCCGGTCCCGGTGGCGACCGTCCCCTCGTCCTCGTCGACGATCTCGACGAGTCCGGTGTCGACGGCGACCCGCCAGGCCTCGCTCGCGAAGGCGGTGGCGTCCTCCCCGGTCACCCCGAGTACCTCGGCCGCGCCGGGCAGCTGCTCCTCGACGAGATCTCCTCCGGCACCGACGCGTGTGTCGGCGCCGGCCCAGCGGGCGAGCCGCGCCGCTCGGGAGAGCAGCGGTGTGGCGAGCGCGTCCCGCGCGAGCTCCGCTTCGGAGTGCAGCCGAACCGGCGGCAAGAGGGAGCTGTCTGACATCGGATGGGTCTCCTTGGGCCGTACGTGGCGACCGAGGCGGCGCCTCGACACACACGCTCAGCCTAGACGGATTTCCACCCATGCCGCCCGGTTCCTCTGCACGTCAGTAGCCATACATGGCCGAAACCTTGACAACTGCCCCGGGAACACCGGAGTTTGACGCGCGTAGACGGTCGGCGTACATGCGTTCACCCAGAGTCACCGGCATCCTTCGAGGTCCGGTGGCCCCCGCACTTCTACGCGCGTCACACCGCCCCACCGGTCGCGGCCGTGCGGCCCCACGCCCGCTCTCGTCCCGGCACCCGCGTATGCCCCGGAGGGATTCCGTCGCCGAGCAGGTCTTCCGCGCGCCTTGCCGCGCTCACCGTCGCCGTCCGCACCACCGTCTCCGGTGTGGTGCTCACCACGCCGGCACCTGCGGACACCGCGCGCATCCACGACATCCAGGGCGTGCACATCAACGCGGAGTTCCACGACCGGATCAACGACCACGACCCGCAGGTTCCGCGGTTCCGGTCGTGGTTCCGGTCCGCCGTCCCGGATGCCGACGAGCCCGGCCCCTCGTCCGGGGGGCCGGGCTCGTCCGGTGTGCCAGGGTCAGGCGAACACCTCGGTCAGCCATCGCTGCCAGGCGGCCTCGTTGGCCTTCGCGTCGGCGCCGGGCGCGAAGTCGTGGATGCTGATGCCGACCGGGGCGCCCCAGTGGTTGCGGCCGAAGACGCGGATGAGCGCGTCGTCCGAGCGCAGCCCGAGGAAGTACGGGTTGTGGTAGTCCACCACCGCGTGGAAGAGCCCCTTGTCCGGGCCCCGCACCTCGACCGTGGTCCCCGCGATGACGTCCTCAGTGAGGCCGAGTCCGCGCACCGCGGTGGTGAGCGCGTCGGCCGCCTTGGACGCCTCGGGACCGTCCAGGGTCGCGAAGACCACCGGACGCGGCGCGAAGTGGGTCAGGTACTCGCGCATGGTGTGCAGGTAGAAGTCGGTGTGCTTGTCGGCGCCGTCGTACTGGTTGTCCCAGTCCTCGACGAAGATGCCACTGTGCACGTACCGCACCCAGGCGTGCCGCCCGCCCTCGCGCGGCTCGATGGTGTAGTCGAGCTGGTTGAGTGTCTGCTCGGCGATGCCCTCCACGTCCGCGACACGGTTGGTGTACCGGTGCGGCGGGTCCCAGGCGATGACCGTGGATCCGAAGGGCCCCTTGCCGCCTACCCGCGGCTCGGGCGCGTCCATCGGCCACAGCCAGCCCCCGGTGCCGGTGGTGAAGGCGTCCCACACCTGCTCGGGTGTGGCGTCGACCTCGAACTCGCGGGCGATCTCGAATTCCTTGGACATGGTGGGCTCCTGCGCGTCAATGGGCGTGTCAGTCGGTGAGTTCGGTCGTCAGAGGCCGGTGGGACCGAGGCTCGCCGGCCTCGGGCTCGACACGGCTCGGTCGTCGTCTGCCCGAGGGTCGGGGGCCTGCGGTCCGACCGTGGGGTGAACGGCAACGACGATCCGGTGGTCACGGCCGCCCTCGGCGTCCGGGGCGTCGTATTTGCGGATGAGGGCGCCGACACCGGCCGTCAGCTCCTGGATGAACGCGGCACGGTCGGCGGGAGAGGCGAAGCGCACCTCACCGTCGAGCGCGTACGTCGCGAGGCGCTTGCGGGCCTTGGCCGCGCCGGTGATCAGCGAGCCGACGTCCCGTACCAGCCGGGCGCCCAGGGCGAGCAGCCAGCGGGCGGAGAGCTGGTCCCGGAAACGATCGGGGTCGGGCTGCACGGCGGCGAGCGCCAGCGGGCTGATCACGTACGACGCGGCGGTGGCCCGCATCAATCGCTCGGTGACGTTGCCCTTGCGGCGCTCGCCGGCCAGCTCGACCAAGCCGTGCCGCTCCAGCGCCTTCAGGTGGTAGTTCACCTTCTGCCGCGGCAGCCCGACCTTACCGGCCAGCATGGCGGCCGACGCGGGTCCCGCCGCCAGCTCGGCGAGCAACCGGGCTCTGATCGGATCCAGCGAGACGGCCGCCGCCTGCGGGTCCTCGATCACGGTGACGTCCAACATGGCTTCACCATCTCACCGAAAACTTTTTTTGTCCAGACTGTGTGAGTTTTCGGTCGGGGGGTCGCAGCGGCGCCGTGCGCGGGAACCGGAGTGCGTCGGCCTGGGACGAGCTCGAGCGCCCTGGACGCGGCGGCCCACGGCGCCGTGGAAGTGGGCGGGGCATCGCCGGGACGCGCGGCGAGGTGGCTCCGCACGGCCGAGAGGACGGCCGGACGCGGGCGCGGCACGCTGTCCGGCTCACACTCGCAGGCCCTCCCCCGCCGGCCGCCCGAAGGCCGCGAGCGACAGCGACATACGGCCGCGCGCGCAGTCCGCGGAGGTCGCCTGGAGCGCACGCCGGCCCGGCCGTCCCCAGTCCGCGTCGGTCAGCCGCGCTCCGCCCGATGCCTCCTCTTGAGTAGAGAAGCTAACCAATAACTCGTAGAAGAATTAAGTGGAGCTTCACGGTTATGGTGCCGAAACTACTCACATGACCACACCCGTTCGTGTCATTCCTCCCTTCGGCCGCGCCCTCTGCGCGATGGTCACGCCCTTCACCGAGGTGGGCGGCCTCGACCTCGACGGGGCCCAGCAGCTCGCCGACCGGCTCGTGGGCGAAGGCTGCGACGGCCTGGTGCTGTCCGGCACCACGGGCGAGTCGCCCACCACCACCGACACCGAGAAGGCGGCACTGGTGCGAGCGGTGAGGGAGGCGGTCGGCGGTCGGGCGTCGATCGTGGCGGGCGTGGGCACGCCGGACACACGGCACAGCGTCGAGCTGGCCCTTGCGGCCGAAAAGGCGGGCGCCGACGGGCTGTTGGTGGTCACGCCGTACTACAGCCGCCCACCGCAGGAGGCGGTGGAGGCCCACTTCCGTGAGATCGCCGACGCCTCCGCGCTGCCGCTCGTGCTCTATGACATCCCCGGCCGCACCGGCACCCGGATCGAGCCCGAGACGACGCTCCGGCTCGCGGGGCATCCGCGGATCGTGGCGGTCAAGGACTGCTCGTACGATTTTCTCGGCATCCAGAAGGTGCTGGCCCGCACGGAACTCGCGTACTACGCGGGCTGCGACGAGCAGGTGCTCGCGCTGTACGCGGTCGGCGGCGCCGGATATGTCAGCACGGTCGCGAACGTGGTGCCGCGTCAGTTCCGGGCGATCCTGGACGCCTTCGACGCCGGCGCGACGACGGAGGCGGCCCGCCTTCAGCAACGGGCCATTCCGCTGGTCGAGTCGATGATGGCCGCCGGCCTTCCCGGCACGGTCACCGCGAAGGGTCTCCTCGCCCGGCTCGGCCTGCCGTCCGGTCCGGTCCGCCCACCGCTGCGGCCCGCGGACCGCGAGACGGTCGACGGACTGCTGTCGGCCTATCAGGATCTGACCAGCGAGAAGTGACCACTCGGTGATCCCGGCGGGACACGAATCCCGTCGCCTCGCCGCCGGCCCTGTCGTACGGATCCGCAGCGCCTTCTACCCCACGGCCCCGGTCGCACTCGCCTACAACCTTCGTCCGGCCATGTCGACCGGCATCGTTCCGGATGGCATTGATGCCCTCACCTGCACCAACCGCACCCGTACAAGCCCCTCCACCGCCCTGCTGTCCCACTTGAAGGGACGAACCGGCCGCGAATCCCTCAACATCAACGGGCCCGCGGTTCGGCTCCTGGACCAGTGGTTCAAGCACTCCGCGCCGCTCCGGGAGCACACCGCAGACACCGCTGATGAAGACATCACCGCCCGGGGAGTGGGGATTGTGCGCCACCGGCGCGGCGTCGGCCCGCAGGGTCAGAAATCCGAAGCCCTGTCGGGCTCAGCCCGACAGGGCGAAAGCTGTCGACATACAGAGGCGAACCAGTGCATGTCGGGGCGGTTCTGGTATCAGGCGAGGGCGGCGACCAGCAGGGCGAAGGCGGCGACGATGACGACGACGCGGACGTAGTGGAAGCGGTCCCAGCGCTTCATCTGCTGCTTCCAGTCGTCGGGCCGGTTGTCAGGGGTCCACGTCTTGCCCCGGTTGTTGATCGGGACGAGCAGCAGGATCGACATGATCACGCTGACGATCAGCAGCGCGGCGGCGGTGACGACGAGGCCGGTGCCGTGGTGGTGCCATCCCGCAGCAGCCCAGACCGCTACGAGGACGAGTGAGCCGATGTACCAGAACGGCATCACGGCGCCGAGCATCCGGCCCCCGTGGGAGCGGGCCAGCTGGTTACTGTCCTCCGGGAGGGCGTTGAAGATCGGGTTCATGACGAAGGCGACGGAGAACTCCACCCCCACCATCAGGCCGACGACCACGGTGGCGATGACCTCGAGTGCGCTGAGCATGTTGCCCCTCCCGGGATCTAGCACTGCTAGCTGATGTGGGCAACGCTAGTACTACTGCCGCTTGATTGTCTAGCGGTGCTAGGATTCGAGTTATGTCAGTACAGGAACGCAAGGCACGCGAACGGGCGGTCCGCGAGCGCCTCATCGTGGCGACGGCCCGTGAACTCGCCGAGCAGCAGGGCTGGGACGCGGTCACCACGCGCCGGCTCGCCGAGCGCATCGAATACAGCCAGCCCGTCCTCTACAGCCACTTCCGAGGCAAGCGCGAGATCATCGGCGCCGTCGCCCTCGAGGGCGCCGCCGAGATGGCCGTGGCGGTGCGGGCCGCGGCGTCCGCCGCGAACAGCCCGCGCGAGCGGGTCGCCGCCCTCGCCCGTGCCTACCTCGACTTCGCCGAGCGCAACCCGGCGGTCTACGACGCCTTGTTCCAGCTCGACGGCGGCCTGGCGTACGCACAGGAGGACACCCCGGAGCCGTTGAAGGACGCCTTCGCCGCGCTGCTGGAGAGCCTGGGCGAGGTCGCCGGGGACGGCGTCGACCCGGGGCTGTTCACCGAGGTGTTCTGGGCGTCCCTGCACGGGCTGGCGACCCTGACCCGGGCGGGACGGCTGCCGCCGGAGTACACCGAGCAGAGGGTGGAACTGCTGGTGGACCGGCTCGCTGTGCTCTGACACACCATCCCGGCGGGCACGCGGCCGGGGCCCGCACCTCAAGCCGGAGTTCGAACAGCGGCTGGGCAGGGTGCGGGAGACCAGGGGAGAGCCGGATCCGCGCATCGCACAGTTCGATCGCCTCAAGGAGGAGGTGGTCCAGCTGCGAGAACGGATCAGCCGGATGAATCAGGAACTCGCCGACAGAGACGAATTCCGCGCAATGGCCCTGTCCCGACCGGCCGCCCAACATGAGGAGATCATCTCGCCCGGACGGCAGCTCCACGAGGCCGCCAGGGGAGGCTTGCGCGTGGCGCCGTCAGGATGAGCCCACGATGACGCTCGCGTGGCGCCCTGTTCGGCGGCGCCCTCCCTTGGCTGCTCGGACTCGGCCCCGATCCTGGCGCCCGATTGAGCGAGGCAACCTCCCAGTTGGTGCTGCCCCTCTCCGTCCCACTGCTGTTGGGCGCGACGGTCGAGATCGCCTTCGTGGCGTACGTCCTGACCTCGCTGCCCGAACCGTCACGGCCCACGGCCACCCTGCGCAAGGTGATCCGAGGCATCCCGGCCACCGTCGCGGGCGGACTACGCCTGAGTGGACACGACATCCTCATCCGCCGGGTACTCCTCAGCGCAGGGGCTTCCGGCAGCGCGCTGGTCACCATCGAACTGCTCACGCCGGGCCGTGCCGCGGCCCTGACCGGCGCATCGGAGGCGGGGGCGGTGCTCTTTGCCACACTCGCCTGCGCCGGATTCATCTGCTCCGGTGTCGGCAGTCACCTCGCACCGTTGGTTGCCCGGCGCGCGGGGAGTGGAGAGCGAGCGGTCTTGGTGAGCCTCAGCACCAGCGCTGGAGGCCTGCTTCTCCTCGGTGCCACGGCAGCGTCCACGGGAGTGGGCTCCATGCTGCTCGGAGCCACCGGCTACGGCCTGGTCTATCTCGGGCTCGGCGCGGCGGGGCCGAGCGAGAACGACCTTCTGCACCGCCGTGTCTCCAGCTCCGCCCGGGCCACGGCGCTGTCCGTCCAGTCTCTCGCTCTGCAACTGGTAGGAGCACTCACAGGCTTGATCATTGGCGTCCTTCCGCCGGGGCGACTGCGCTGGCTGTTGGGGGGCGCCGCGCTACTGGCAGGGGCTCTCGTGTGGATTCGCCACGGCGGGATCGCGCCTCAGACTCCGGCGGCAACGTCCCAGCCGCACGCCGTGTCGTCCGCTCCGAGCGCTGTCGGCTCCGACCCCACTCGATCGAACGCAGGCCAGTAAACCGAAGATCAAGTGGGGAGGCCTGCGGCATGCTCTTGGCACCGTTGACGGCCGCAGTCAAACAATGAACATGTCTCATGCCCGCACAAGCCCCCTCAATCCGTGGGCGGCTGTGTCGACTTCGGCGCCGCTCTGTTCGCACTGCGTCCCGACGGGGTGCACTGGACGACCGAGGCGATCGTCGCCCACGCGGCCGGCCGCCGGTTCGCCCGGGTCGACAACGAACGGAGCCCGGCGGACGAGTCCTACGTCACCGAACATCGCCCGGGCCAGACCCTGCTGTACCACGTCGATCCGTGGATCGGGCTGAGGGAGAGGGACTTCGCGGTGCCGGCGCACTTCGCGGCGACGGTATCGGGACAGGACGCCGGTCCCGGGATGGATGCCGGTCCACAGGCCGCCGCTTCGGTTCGGCGACCTGGGCGGGGACGGAGCCTCCCGATGACGGCGCCCGGCACGCCACGGGAACCGTTCTGCGGCGAGCTATGCGACAGGACGGCGGCGCCGAAGGAACAGCGCCGTCGGGACGGTCATGGCGAGCGACACGATTCCGGCGACGAGCCAGCCCAGGTGGAGGGCGTCGGTGAAAGCCTGTGGGTAGGCGGCGGAGACCGCGTGTGCCAGGGACGCCTGCGGACGGCTCGTGCCGCCGCGGGTGATGCCCGCAATGACATCGTCGACGCGGCCGGCCGGGACCCCGGCCGAGGCCAGCCTGTCGTGCAGGAGCCGCGGAAATCGGGTGGTGACCAGGGTGCCGAGAACGCTGGGGCCGAGGACGCTGCCGAGCTGGCGGAACATGTTGACCGACGCGGCCGCCATGCCCGCCTCCAGCGGCGGCACGCTGTTGACGGCCGCGGCCGTCGACGGCGCCACCAGCAGCGCCGAGCCCACCCCGGCGACGAACAGGCCCGGCCACATCGCGCCGTACCCGCTGAACGGCCCGGCCGCCAGGAGCGCGAAGGCTCCCACGCCCATCAGGGCGAGTCCCGTGGTGAGCGTGGCGGCGATGCCGAGCCTCTGCACCAGGCGGGCGGCGAACGCGCTGACCACGATGTAGGTGGCGAACATCGGGAGCAGCTTCACCCCGGTCATCAGGGCGTTCTCGTGGGCGACCCGCTCCAGATAGAGCACGGTGAGCAGCGAGATGCCCACGAAGGCCAGCATGGTGACGGCGCCGATGCTCATCACCGTCGTGAACGAGGCGTTCTTGAACAGCCGTAGCTCCAGCATGGGATCGCGGTGGCGGAGCTCGACCCGCACGAAAGCCACCAGCGAGACGGCGAAGACGACGTACGAGGCGATGATGACGGGCTTCCCGTAGCCCGTGGCGCCACCCTCGATGATCGCGTACGTCGCCGACGCGACTGCCAGGGTGCCGAGCACCATGCCCGCCGGGTCGAACCGGCGCGTCGGATGCTTGCTCTCGCTCACCAGCAGCGGGGTGAGAATGAGGGTGATCAGGCCTATGACGACGTCGGTGAGGAAAACCGCGTGCCACGACACCTGGTCCAGCAGCACGCCGGCCGCCAGTGGCCCGATCGCCAGCCCGAGGCCGGCGCAACTGGCCCAGATGCTGATGGCGCCCGTCCGCTCGTGGGGATCGGCGAACGTGTGGCTGACGATCGCCAGGCTCGAGGGCAGGACGGCCGCAGCGCCGACGCCCATCAGGGCCTGGGCCGCGATGAGCAGTCCGGCATTGCCCGCCAGAAAGGCGATGAAGCTTCCCAGGGTGAACAGCAGTACGCCTGCCCAGAACACCCGCCGCCGCCCGAGGAGGTCGCTCAGGGTGCCGGCCGACAACACCAGGCTGACCACGGCAAGGCTGAAGGCGCTGCTCACCCAGACCAGGGTGCTGGCCGATATGTGCAGGTCGTCCTGGAGCGGCGACAGCGCGGATATCGTCGACGACACGTTGACGAAGGTCATCATCACGCCGAGGCAGAGGACCACGAGGGCCCACCACCTTCGTCTGTTCGAGGCGGTGGGCGCAGAGCGATGCCCTGCACGGACATTATCCTGGCTAGTGGAAACCATAGCTAGAACATAGCATGCTGACTATACATATACGGAGCCAGAGGGAGTCTGATCGACATGAGGGAGTCCACGGAAGCACCCGAGCCGGGTATCGAGGCCGTGATCACGCGGACCGGCCGATTCGCCGACCGTGGCGCCTGGAGTGCCGAGGGCTGGTGCCACATGGAGCACGCCCTGGAACTGGTCGGCACCCGGTCCGCGATGATCCTGATGCGCGAGATCTACTACGGGGGACGGCGCTTCGACGAACTCGCACGGCACACCGGCCTGACCGAAGCCGTCACCTCCCAGCGCCTCAAACGCCTCCTCGACGCCGGTCTGCTGCAACGGCACCCCTACCGGGAACCCGGCCAGCGAACCCGGTACGAGTACGTCCTCACCGATCTGGGCCGCTCCCTGTTCCCGGTGTTCGTCGCACTGATGGATTGGGGCGCGCAACTCGGCAACGAAAGCGGCGTCGAACTCGTCCACGCCGGGTGCGGAAGCCCCGTCAACGCCGTGGTGCAGTGCGCGAAAGGCCATCACGTGGGACTACCTGACACGGTCGCCCGAATCGCATCGGACGGAAAGCGCTAGAACCTCACGCGTCGCCCGAGCGTTTCCCCTGACCAACAGGCGGCGGCCCGGCAGACGTCTCCCGCACACACGTGAGCGCCCCCCTGGGCCGTCATGGGGCCGTGGAAGGGCGCTCAACGATGGCCCGGCGCCCGCAACTGCCGGCAGCTCGGCAGCAGTTCAGAGTGGTGACCGAAGACGCGGCCGAGTGCGCGGCCGGCCGTGATCAGTTGTGGCTGTGCAGGATCTCGTTCAGACCGCCCCAGACCGCGTTGTTCGGGCGGGCTTCGACCGCGCCCGTGACCGAGTTGCGGCGGAAGAGGATGTTGGAGGCTCCGTTGAGTTCGCGGGCCTTGACGATCTCGCCGTCGGGCATGGTGACCCGGGTGCCGGCGGTGACGTACAGGCCCGCTTCGACGACGCACTCGTCGCCGAGCGCGATACCGACGCCGGCCTCGGCGCCGATCAGACAGCGCTCGCCGATGGCGATGATGACGTTGCCGCCGCCGGACAGGGTGCCCATGGTGGAGGCGCCGCCGCCGATGTCCGAGCCGTCGCCCACCACGACACCGGCCGAGATCCGGCCCTCGACCATGGAGGTGCCGAGGGTACCGGCGTTGAAGTTCACGAAGCCCTCGTGCATGACGGTGGTGCCCTCGGCGAGATGGGCGCCCAGCCGGACCCGGTCGGCGTCGGCGATGCGGACGCCCTTCGGCAGGACGTAGTCCGTCATGCGCGGGAACTTGTCGACGGAGGTCACCTGAAGATGCAGGCCCTCGGCACGGGCGTTGAGACGCACCTTCTCGACATCATCGACGGCGACGGGGCCGAGTGAGGTCCAGGCGACGTTCGCGAGGAAGCCGAACATGCCCTCCAGGCTCTGCCCGTGCGGCTTGACCAGGCGGTGCGAGAGCAGGTGCAGGCGCAGGTAGACGTCGTGCGCGTCGATCGGCTTCTCGTCGAGCGAGGCGATGACCGTGCGGACCCCGACCACCTGGACGCCACGGCGGGCGTCCGGGCCGATCGCCTTGGCCGCGCCTTCGCCGAGCAGCTCCGCGGCACGCTCGGCGGACAACCGCTCGGTGCCGGACGGCCCGGGCTCGGCCGCCAGCTCGGGCGCGGGGAACCAGGTGTCGAGGACGGTGCCGTCGGCGGCGATCGTGGCGAGTCCGGCGGCCGCGGCACCGGTGGTACGAGGAGCAGTCGTGTCGGTCATAAGGGAAACCTAACGTGGCCGGGGCCACGCGGGCGAACCGGTGAGCGAGCGTCTCATGTGCCGGGCGGGCTTCCGGAGCCTTCCGAGGCCGGGACGGCATCGTCGACCGGTCCGGTGCCCTGCGGTCACGGTCGCGGAATACTTTCGTCCGGGGGTCGTCAAGCGCTCCGCCCCGTACCGGGGGGACTCGTCGTTCCGGCCGGCGGACGAGGTGGTCCGGGCACGGGA
>NZ_JAYWVC010000220.1:0-12531 GCF_036281785.1 Streptomyces chiangmaiensis
AACGCGATCACGCTGCCCGAGGGTGCGCTGAAGCTGCCCGATGGCACCGTGCACCTGCCCGAGGGTTCGGTGATTCCGGAGGGTGCGGTCAAACTCCCCGACGGTTCCTTCCAGTTGCCGCACGATGTGCCGGTGCTGCCGGAGGGCAGCATGAAGCTGCCGACCGAGCACGGCGCGCCGGCGCAGTACATGGCCCCGCACGGCAACATCCTCGACGAGCACGGCGATGTGCTGCAGAAGGCCGAGGACGGTCCGGGCGACATCGTGGACCAGCCCGACCTCGGCGACCCGCACGCCGGCTCGGACGTCCCGCACACACCGTCCCCGGTGAAGGAACCGGCCCTGGTCGGCGCGGGCACCCACACCGCGGAACAGGCCGGGCAGCACATCCGCCTGAGCGACAGCCTCGGCCACGACCTCGGCGACGTGGGCCGCACCGGCGACAACGCCGCCGTCCACGCCGGGGGCGACATGCCCACCGTCCACGCCGGCGGCGAGAACGTCCCGGCCGTGCACGCGGGGGACCACCTCCCCGGCGCGCACGCCGGAGACCACCTCCCCGGTGGACACGCGCCCGACAACGTGCCGACCAACAGCCTCGACACCCACACCCCGGCACGCGCCTCGGACAACGCGATACCCACCACCGCGGACGACCACCTGCCGGGCGGGCACGGCCACGAACCCGGCACCGGCGGTAGCGGGCACGACCTGCCGGGCGGCGGCACCGACACCCTGCCGGGTCATGGCCATGGCGTGCCGCCCGGCCGGGGGCCCTTGGACGATCTCGGCCATGCGGCCGACGATGCGGCCGGCGACATGGGCGGTGCCGGAGAGCACACACCAGGCGGGCACAATCCGGGTGACGAAGCTCCTGCTGCCCATGACGGTCCCGAAGACCCGGCGCACATGTCTCCGGAGCGCAAGCTCGAGATCATGCAGGAGCAGGTGGCGCGGGCAAACCACGACCCGGACTACTTCAAAGAGTTCTACAAATCCAACGGCAATCGTAAGAGCGTCGAGATTCCCGACCACACGGGCCTTGTCCCACCTCAACTCGTCAAAGACGTGAACACCGGCGAGTGGATGGCGGCCAAGGACGCCCCGGAGCCTCTGAAGCCCGATTACCTCGAGGATCCCGTGGTGCGCGGGCGGGAGCACATCACCCCCGAAGGGCTCAAGACTCTCGACGATGCGGCGGCTCATCGGCACCAGGCGGTCAACTACGACCAGGCGGCCGGTCGGCACAAGGCGGAAGCCGTACAGGCACATCACGACGCGCCCAATCCGGAAACTGAGCTCACGCGGACAGAGCGGAGCTACGAGTACAAGGCGGCGCACCGTGATATGGGGGACAGCGCCGAAGCCTACGGTGAATCCATAGCCGAACACCACGTCATACCCGAGCACTATCCACATGCCACCCGGGAACCGCTGGACGGTCCCTTGAACGGCAATGACCAGTTCGACCAGGTCTGGCGACGTGATGACGGCGGCTACGTGGTCGTCGAGGCCAAGAGCAGCGTGGACACGGAGCTGGGGGCGCGCAACCTGCCCAATGGTGAGCGGGTCTCCCAGGGGACGAGAAAGTACTTCGACGATATTCTCCGCGAAATGCGGGAACGGGGCCGTTACAACCCGAAGGAAATGGATCTGGCGGATGAACTCGAACACGCCCTGTTGAACGACAAGTTGGACTATATCGTCGTCAAGGGAAATCGTAACGTCGGCGAGTATGCCGGGTACACTATGTCGAAGTTCGACATCAGGTGATCGGGAGAGCGCAGTGAGTGTACGAGTGGCACGGCATGGAGCTCCGGGCCCCGATGACGAGGCCTACGCCAAGTCGCTCGGTGAAAGCACGGCGAAGTCGATCCAATGGCTGGAAGAATCGCCCCGCATGTTCAACTCGACGCTGGGCAAGGCGGTCCTGCACGTGGACGCGCGCTGTGCCGTCGACCCGCAGGCGGGGCAACTGGAGACATGGGAAGCCGTGGTCACCGCGATGCAGGTGGGTTCGGCGATGTTCGCGGCGGCGGTGACGACCGAGGAATCGGTGCAATGCCGTATCAACCGGGAGATGCGGACCATTCCCGCGACGGGTCCGCAGGATTACACGGATGCGGGCAACTGGCTCACGGCTTTCTGGCTCGCGGTCGTCTGCCGTGAACAGAGCCGCATGACTCAGCTCTGCGAAGTCCCGATCGAGCTTTTGCGGGCTTCCGGTGCCGAGGTGGACGAATACGTCTACCACTGGGTGGATGCCCTGCAGACTTACTGGCTCAGGCGTCCAGGACTGGTCGAGAAGCTGGTGGCCGCCATCGAGGGGTCCTATCCGGAAGCCGCAACGATCACCCCGGCCGACCTGCTGCAGAACATCCTCTACCAGCCGATCAACCTCTTCCATCGCTTCGTACGCAAGGACGAGCAGGGTTTCAACCAGGCCCTGGTGGAGGCCCTTGAGCTGCACAAGCAGTACTGGACCGCGGACGAGGACCGTGCGCGACGGGCCGACGGACTGGTGGCCCTCGGCCTTCTGGCGGTCGTCTGTCTCGCTCATGACGGCGGGATCCCGATCGAGGTCGAGTCCGACTACCTTCCCAAGCACCTCGTCCAGCGCAGCTGGCTGGGTGAGTTCGAGACCTGATCCGCAGGGAAGCCCACCTGTCGGCCCCCCAGGTCGTCAATCCTCGTTGGAGGCGCTCCCGTTCGCCCGCCCCGAGTTCACCCGCTTGACCCCGACCAGGACCCGATACCGCTCCCGTGCCGCGAACTCCGCAGGCTCCCAGACCGCCGGGCGGCCCACCTCGGCGCACAGATGCAGCACCCGCCCCTCCTCCACCCGGACCCCGACGTGGGCGCCGTAGGCGTCATCGGTGGCGTTAACAGCATCAGATCGAGCGGCCGGGCGGTGGGCACGCGGACCGTGACCCGCGTGTCCGTCCACAGGTCGCTCGAGCGCAGAGCGGGTGGGGCCAGTCCGAAGTGCCGGAGCACCGCGTAGGCGAACAACTGGCAGTTCGCGCCGGCCGCCAGGTCCGGGCGAGCGATCACCGCCGGTGATCCCGGGTAGCGGGAACCCACGTAGGGAACGCTCCAGAAGGCGGCCGGCAGGTCGCGCAGCACCGGATCCATGACCCCAGCATGCAGCAGCCTCGGGTCCGCGATGACCGTGCCGTCGTCACTGTCAGTCCTCTTCGGTAGCGTCGGATCATGACCCAGGAGGCGAGTCGGGCGGGGCAGGCAGGGGCCGGGGAACGGCGCCTCGCCGTGCTGGAAGGTGTGCTCGAGCGGATCACATACGCCAACGAGGAGAACGGATACACGGTCGCCCGCGTCGACACCGGCCGCGGCGCCGGTGATCTGCTCACCGTCGTCGGCGCGCTCCTCGGCGCGCAGGTGGGGGAGTCGCTGAGGATGGAGGGGCGCTGGGGCTCCCATCCGCAGTACGGCAGGCAGTTCACCGTGGAGAACTACACGACGGTCCTGCCGGCCACCGTCCAGGGCATCCGCCGCTACCTCGGCTCCGGCCTTGTCAAGGGCATCGGCCCCGTCTTCGCCGACCGCATCACCCAGCACTTCGGGCTCGACACCCTCCAGATCATCGAGGAGGAGCCGAAACGGCTGATCGAGGTGCCGGGCCTCGGGCCGAAGCGCACCAAGAAGATTGCCGACGCCTGGGAGGAGCAGAAGGCGATCAAGGAGGTCATGCTGTTCCTCCAGACCGTCCAGGTCTCCACCTCCATCGCCGTGCGCATCTACAAGAAGTACGGCGACGCCTCCATCTCAGTCGTCAAGAACCAGCCCTACCGCCTCGCCGCCGACGTCTGGGGCATCGGATTCCTCACCGCCGACCGGATCGCCCAGTCCGTCGGGATCCCGCACGACAGCCCGGAGCGCGTCAAGGCCGGTCTGCAATATGCCCTCTCCCAGTCCACCGACCAGGGCCACTGCTACCTCCCGGAGGAGCGGCTGATCGCGGACGCGGTCAAACTCCTCCAGGTCGACATCGGACTGGTCATCGAGTGCCTGGCTGAGCTGGCGGCGCCGTCGGAGGACGACTCCGAGCCCGGTGTCGTACGGGAGAGGGTGCCCGGACCGGACGGCGGGGACCCCGTCACCGCCGTCTACCTCGTCCCTTTCCACCGTGCCGAGCTGTCCCTCTCCGCCCAGCTGCTGCGCCTCCTGCGCACGGACGAGGACCGGATGCCCGCCTTCGCGGACGTGGCATGGGACAAGGCGCTGGACTGGCTCAAGGAGCGCACGGGGGCCGAGCTGGCGCCCGAGCAGGAGGAAGCCGTACGGCTCGCGCTGACCAGCAGGGTCGCCGTCCTGACCGGAGGGCCGGGTTGTGGCAAGTCCTTCACGGTGCGGTCCATCGTCGAGCTGGCCCGGGCCAAGCGGGCCAAGGTCGTCCTCGCGGCGCCCACCGGACGCGCCGCCAAGCGGCTCTCCGAGCTGACCGGAGCCGAGGCCTCCACCGTCCACCGGCTGCTGGAACTGAGGCCCGGCGGGGACGCGGCGTACGACCGCGACCGCCCGCTCGACGCCGACCTGGTCGTCGTCGACGAGGCTTCCATGCTCGACCTGCTCCTGGCCAACAAGCTGGTGAAAGCCGTGCCGCCGGGGGCCCACCTGCTCTTCGTCGGCGACGTCGACCAGCTGCCCAGCGTCGGTGCGGGGGAGGTCCTCAGGGATCTGCTCGCCGACGGGAGCCCCGTCCCCGCCGTCCGCCTCACCCGTGTCTTCCGCCAGGCCCAGCAGTCGGGTGTCGTCACCAACGCGCACCGCATCAACTCCGGGCAACACCCGCTCACCGACGGGCTGAAGGACTTCTTCCTCTTCGTCGAGGACGACACGGAGGAGGCCGGCCGGCTCACGGTGGACGTCGCGGCGCGGCGGATCCCGGCCCGGTTCGGACTCGACCCGCGCCGCGATGTGCAGGTGCTCGCGCCGATGCACCGCGGGCCCGCCGGCGCCGGCACCCTGAACGGGCTGCTCCAGCAGGCGGTCACCCCCGCCCGCCCCGATCTGCCCGAGAAGCGGTTCGGCGGCCGCGTCTTCCGTGTCGGCGACAAGGTCACCCAGATTCGCAACAATTACGAGAAAGGGAAGAACGGTGTCTTCAACGGCACCGTGGGCGTGGTCACCTCGCTCGACCCGGTCGACCAGCGCCTCACCGTGCTGACGGACGAGGACGAGGAGGTTCCGTACGAGTTCGACGAACTGGACGAGCTGGCGCACGCGTACGCGGTGACCATCCACCGCTCACAGGGCAGTGAGTATCCGGCGGTGGTGATCCCCGTCACCACCGGGGCGTGGATGATGCTCCAGCGCAACCTGCTCTACACGGCGGTCACCCGCGCCAAGAAGCTGGTCGTGCTCGTCGGTTCCCGCAAGGCGATCGGACAGGCGGTGCGCACGGTCTCGGCGGGCCGGCGCTGTACGGCCCTGGATTTCAGGCTGTCGCCGAGGCCCCTCGAGGGCTGAGCCCCGCCCCGATCTCCCACGGACCGCCCGGCGACAAAATGATCGATCAAATGAGTCGCAAAGGTCACAGAGTACTTCCGGAACCGGTCGAAGCGGGGCAGGATGAGCAGATTGACGGCACTCAGTGCCGCCGATGCGCCCGAAGGCCGACCCCGAGTGCACTCTCCTGCGCCAAATGGGGGATGGTAGAGACAGTCAGGGCACCTCGAAGATGAGGCACTACGTCGGTGAGGGAAGACGTGAGCGACAACTCTGTAGTACTGCGGTACGACGGCGGCGAGTACACCTACCCGGTGGTCGACAGCACCGTCGGTGACAAGGGCTTCGACATCGGGAAGCTCCGCGCCCAGACCGGTCTGGTCACCCTGGACAGCGGTTACGGCAACACCGCCGCCTATAAATCCGCCATCACCTACCTCGACGGCGAGCAGGGCGTTCTCCGGTACCGCGGTTACCCGATCGAGCAGCTGGCGGAGCGCTCCACCTTCCTGGAGGTCGCCTACCTGCTGATCAACGGCGAGCTGCCGACCGTCGACGAGCTCTCCGCCTTCAAGAACGAGATCACGCAGCACACCCTGCTGCACGAGGACGTCAAGAACTTCTACACGGGCTTCCCGCGGGACGCGCATCCGATGGCGATGCTGTCCTCGGTGGTCTCCGCGCTGTCCACCTTCTATCAGGACAGCCACAACCCCTTCGACGAGAAGCAGCGCAATCTCTCCACGATCCGCCTGCTCGCCAAGCTTCCGACGATCGCCGCGTACGCCTACAAGAAGTCGATCGGCCACCCCTTCGTCTACCCGCGCAACGACCTCGGGTATGTCGAGAACTTCCTGCGCATGACCTTCTCCGTGCCGGCGCAGGACTACGAGCCTGACCCGGTCGTCGTCTCCGCGCTCGACAAGCTGCTGATCCTGCACGCGGACCACGAGCAGAACTGTTCGACCTCGACGGTGCGTCTGGTGGGCTCGTCGCAGGCCAACATGTTCGCCTCGATCTCGGCCGGCATCAATGCGCTGTGGGGCCCGCTGCACGGCGGCGCCAACCAGTCCGTCCTGGAGATGCTGGAGGGCATTCGCGACTCCGGCAACGACGTCGACACCTTCATCCGCAAGGTGAAGAACAAGGAGGAGGGCGTCCGCCTGATGGGCTTCGGCCACCGGGTCTACAAGAACTTCGACCCGCGCGCCAAGATCATCAAGGCCGCCGCGCACGATGTGCTCTCCGCCCTGGGCAAGGACGACGAGCTCCTCGACATCGCCCTGAAACTGGAGGAGCACGCGCTGTCCGACGACTACTTCGTCGAGCGCAAGCTCTACCCGAACGTGGACTTCTACACCGGCCTGATCTACCGCGCGATGGGCTTCCCGACCGAGATGTTCACGGTCCTGTTCGCCCTCGGCCGCCTGCCGGGCTGGATCGCCCAGTGGCACGAGATGATCAAGGAGCCGGGTTCCCGCATCGGTCGCCCGCGCCAGATCTACACCGGCGTGGTCGAGCGCGACTTCGTTCCGGTCGAGGGGCGCTGAGCAGGAATACATACGTAAGGCGTACGTCGTCGTAGAGCGACGTACGCCAGGTGCGCGGCCTGCGTCCTGGTCTTAGGCCGTACGAAAAGTCTTATGAAAAGCGGAAGGCGCCCCGCAGCCGGTCCCCCCACGGGCCGACGTGCAGGGCGCCTTCCCATGTCCCGGTGCGGATTCCCCCCACGGGATCCGGCCGGGCGTTTGCGGGACAGCGCCTGAATCGCTGCGAGCAGAACGAGCACAACTCGGCATACCACTGCGGTTGCGGTCTGCCGGGACGCGTACGGACGGGAGGGCCGCTCAAAGCTCCCCGGTGCACGTGTCCCGGCAACGCAGTTACCTGGGAACGTCCCCCAAGACATCCCCGGATGTCAGTCGCGCCCCCCAAGACGCTTCCGACACCGACAACTTAGACTCACGAACCCTTCCGCTGGTTACGTTCACATCATTGTGATCTGCGTCTCTTGCGTATGTCCTGAAGATACGCAAGAGCCCGGACATGTCGATCGACAGCCCCAGCGTAAGGATGCTGCGCGAGCCTTGTGAAGAGCTTATGTGAGGCTCGCGTCGGACTCTAGAGGGACTCTCACCCTCGCGTCACGAGAATGCCCGTAGCCGAAGGCTGTTGGTGACCACGAACACCGACGAGAAGGCCATGGCCGCTCCCGCGGTCATCGGGTTCAGCAGCCCGGCGGCGGCCAGGGGCAGCGCGGCCACGTTGTACCCGAAGGCCCACACCAGGTTCCCCTTGATCGTGGCGAGTGTCCGCCGCGAGAGCCGGATTGCGTCCGCGGCCATCCGCAGATCCCCGCGCACCAGTGTCAGATCGCTCGCCTCGATTGCCGCGTCCGTCCCGGTCCCCATGGCCAGACCCAGATCCGCGCCGGCGAGCGCGGCCGCGTCGTTGACGCCGTCGCCGACCATGGCGACGGTCCGTCCCTCGCTCTGGAGGCGCCTGACGACGTCGACCTTCTCCTCCGGCAGCACCTCGGCGATCACATCGCCCACATCGATGCCGACGGCGCCCGCCACGCCCTCGGCCACCGCCCGGTTGTCCCCGGTGAGCAGGACCGGAGTGAGCCCCAGGGCACGGAGCTCCCGGACGGCCTCGGCGCTGGTCTCCTTGATCGGGTCGGCCACCGTGAGGACACCGAGTGCCACGCCGTCACGGGCGACCACCACGGCCGTACGCCCCTCGGCCTCGGCCTCCGCCTTCACCCGGCCGAGTACGTCCGGGAGGGCGTCCGGGAAGCGGCCCACGGTGACCTCGTGCCCCTCCACGCGCCCGCGCACGCCGAGCCCCGGGACGTTCTCGAACCGCTCCGGCGCCGGAAGGCTGCCGACGCGATCCTGAGCCCCTGCCGCGATCGCCTGGGCGATCGGGTGCTCGGAGGCGTGTTCCAGGGCGCCGGCGAGCCGCAGGACGTCCTTCTCGTCGCCCTCCTGGGCGGTGTGCACCCCCTGGAGGGCCATCCGGCCCGTGGTGACCGTTCCGGTCTTGTCGAGGACCACCGTGTCGACCCGCCGCGTGGACTCCAGCACCTCCGGGCCCTTGATGAGGATGCCGAGCTGGGCGCCGCGGCCCGTACCGACCATCAGCGCGGTCGGGGTGGCGAGACCCAGCGCGCACGGACAGGCGATGATCAGCACCGCCACGGCCGCGGTGAAGGAGGCGACCGTGTCGCCGGTGGCGCCCAGCCACACCCCGAACGTGCCCAGGGCGATCAGCAGGACGACGGGCACGAAGATCCCGGAGATGCGGTCGGCGAGGCGCTGCACCTCCGCCTTGCCGTTCTGCGCGTCCTCGACGAGCCGCGCCATCCGCGCGAGCTGTGTGTCCGCGCCGACCCGGGTCGCCTCGACCACCAGCCGGCCCCCGGCGTTCACGGTCGCGCCACTGACGCCGTCGCCGACGGTCACATCGACCGGCACGGACTCTCCGGTGAGCATGGACGCGTCGACCGCGGAGGCGCCCTCGACGACCGTCCCGTCCGTGGCGATCTTCTCGCCGGGCCGTACGACGAACCGGTCGCCGACGGCCAGCCGGGCCACCGGTACGCGCACCTCACGGCCGTCCCGCAGGACCGCGACGTCCTTCGCGCCCAGTTCGAGCAGCGCCTTCAGGGCCGCGCCGGCGCGCCGCTTGGAGCGGGCCTCCAGATAGCGGCCGAGCAGGATGAACGCGACGACTCCGGCGGCCACTTCGAGGTAGACGGTCGACGACCCGTCGGCGCGGGAGACGGTGAGGTCGAAGCCGTGGCGCATGCCGGGCATGCCCGCGTGCCCCCAGAACAGCGCCCACAGGGACCAGCCGAATGCCGCGAGTGTGCCGACCGACACCAGTGTGTCCATGGTGGCCGCGCCGTGCCGGGCGTTCGTGAACGCCGCCTTGTGGAAGGGCAGTCCGCCCCATACGACGACGGGCGCGGCGAGCGTCAGCGAGAGCCACTGCCAGTTGTCGAACTGCAGGGCCGGGACCATCGAGAGCAGGACGACGGGCAGGGCGAGCAGAGCGGAGACGGTCAGGCGCTGACGGAGGGCGGCCGACTCGGGGTCTTCCCCCGGGGCCCCGGTCGCTGCGGGACGTTCCGGCAGTTCGGGCTGCGGCGGGGGAGGTTCCTCGGCCGTGTAGCCGGTCTTCACCACCGTGGCGATCAGGTCGGCGACCTCGATCCCGGCGGGGTAGGAGACTTTCGCCTTCTCCGTCGCGAAGTTCACCGTGGCGTTGACGCCGTCGATGCGGTTGAGCTTCTTCTCGACTCGGGCCGCGCAGGAGGCGCAGGTCATGCCGCCGATCGCGAGTTCGACCTCGGAGTGCGTGGCCGCGTCTATCGTGGCCGGTGGTGCGGTGCTGGTCATGTCCGGACTCCAGACAACGGACCGGGCCGTGCGGAGCCGGTATCAGCTGGTCGGTACGGCCCGGTGCGGGGAGCAGATGCCGGCGGTTCAGGCCTTGCCGACGAGTTCGAAACCGGCCTCGTCGACCGCGGCCTGCACGGCCTCGTCGTCGAGGGGTGCCGCGGAGACCACCGTGACCTCGCCGGTGGACGCGACGGCGGTGACCGAGCTCACACCGGCAAGAGCGGAGACCTCACCGGAGACGGAGCCTTCACAGTGCCCGCAGCTCATCCCGCTTACCTTGTAGACGGTCGTCACGGAACCCGGAGTCTCGGTCTGTGCGGTCATCTCTCCAACTCCTCGGGGAGGCTCGTGTGGCTTACGTCAGCCACACTGTACCCCTAGGGGGTATTTATCCAAGAGATTGCGGGGTGAGTCCGCGAACCGCGCGGTCTGCCGGTACCGGCGGTGATGCGCTGACCGGCCGCGCCACCGGGTGGGCCCCGGCCTCGCTGCGGCGCTGCCACCGGCGGTTCGGGCTGCGCGAGGAGGAGCCGGTGGTGGCCGTCGCGGAGAAGATGGCGGACCGGGACCAGGACACGGCCGGGGTGCGGGGTTAGCGTTCCGCCGGAGAGACGATCTACGGGCCGGGGATCGCGGGCACGGGCGGAGGGTGCGGTCGTATGCGTGCGGTGGTGTTCGAGCGATACGGGGAGCCGGCCGAGGTGCGCGAGGTGGCGGACCCGGAGCCATCCGAGCACGGGGTCGTGGTCCGGGTCGAGGTGACGGGGCTGTGCCGCAGCGACTGGCACGGTTGGATGGGGCACGACCCGGACATCACGCTCCCGCACGTGCCCGGGCACGAACTCGCCGGTGTCGTCGAGGAGGTGGGCGCCCGGGTGGCCGGATGGCGGCCCGGGGACCGGGTGACGGTGCCCTTCGTCTGCGCCTGCGGCAGCTGTCCCTCCTGTGCGGCGGGCGATCAGCAGGTGTGCGAGCGGCAGACGCAGCCGGGGTTCACACACTGGGGGTCCTTCGCGCAGTACGTGGCGTTGGAGCACGCTGACGTGAATCTGGTGGCGGTGCCCGAGGAGATGTCGTTCGGCACGGCGGCGGCCCTGGGGTGCCGGTTCGCCACGGCCTTCCGCGCGGTGGTCCAGCAGGGCCGGGTGGCCGCGGGGGAGTGGGTCGCGGTGCACGGCAGCGGAGGTGTCGGACTTTCGGCGGTGATGATCGCGGCGGCTTCGGGGGCAAGGGTCGTGGCGGTGGACGTCTCGCCTCGAGCCCTTGAGCTGGCACGGAAGTTCGGTGCGGCCGAGTGTGTGGACGCGACGCTCGCCGAGGACACGGCGGAGGCGGTCCGCGACCTGACGGGCGGCGGCGCGCACCTCTCCCTCGATGCACTGGGCTCCCCGGTGACCTGCGCCGCCTCGGTGAACGGACTGCGCCGTCGCGGCCGCCACATCCAGGTCGGCCTGCTGCCGTCCCCCACGGGCACGAGTCCGGTTCCCATGTCCCGGGCGATCGCCCTGGAACTGGAGATCATGGGCAGCCACGGCATGGCGGCCCACACCTACCCGCCCATGCTGGAACTGGTCCGCTCCGGCGCGCTTCGCCCCGACCTCCTGGTCACGTCGACGATCCCGCTGTCGGCGTCCCCGGAGGCACTGGCGGCGATGGGGGCGGCCCCGGGCCGGGGAGTGACGGTCATCGAGCCGTGGAGCTGAGACGGCCGCAGCGGCAGTGAGGATCGTTGCGGCCGGGGACGGGCCGTAACGGTCCTCGGCCGGCCCCGGAGCGGCGTCCCGATCACGGGGCAACCCGGCCACGGCGCAGTGGCCCGCCCCGGACGGGACGGGCCACTCCGCGGGCAGGGGGCGGTCAGGAGCCGGCGCGCCCCCGATTGCCGGGGCGGGAGGCCACCCATGCCCGGACCGTGTCGGCGTACCAGTAGGGCTTGCCGCCCTCCACATGGTCCGGTGGCGGAAGCAGACCGTGTTTTCGGTACGACCTCACGGTGTCCGGCTGCACCCGGATGTGCGCGGCGATGTCCTTGTACGACCAGAGACGACGGTCGGTCATCAGTAGCACCTCCCCGCGCGCGCCGCGGCGGCGACCGGGGGAGGCCGTCGGGGGAGCCGGACGCTGCGCTGGCGATCACAAAGGCTGTGCTCCCTCAACGACGCATCTCGGGCAGCGGACAGGGCCTGTGAAGCGGGTGTGACAGAAGAGCCGCGTTCACGGGACATGTGTGACACGAGGGAGGCGTTTGTGACACGGATGATGAATTCGGACCGGGCGCGGACGCTTGCGAGGCATGGACTCTCCTCGCTGTCCTCGCACACGGGGACGGCCCAAGGGCGGCACCCATGTGAAGGGTGCCGCCCCTGGGCCGTCGACCGAAGAGGAGACGTGCCGGGGCGCGCGGCACGGGCGCCGGGCGCGCGGTGCGCCCGGCACCCGGCGCACTACCGGTGGGACGTCGCCCGGCCCCGCCGGTACAGGATCAGCCCACCGGCCAGCATCGCCACGCTGACCGCCGAGACCGCGAGCAGACCCGTACTGCCGGTCTCGGCCAGGGCGGGCGCCGTGTGCGACGACGACGTGCTGGGCGAGTTGATCACCGGGGTGCCGATCTGCGGCGTGTCCGACTGGCCCGGCTGCGTCTCTTGGCTCT
>NZ_JAYWVC010000221.1:0-12442 GCF_036281785.1 Streptomyces chiangmaiensis
CCAGCTCGGTCTCCCCCTCACCTTTGACCATACGGAGAAGTAAGGAGTGCCGGACATGCGCTGGTGGTCGTCGCTGGTGGCGACCGGCCGGGAGGGGCAGCGCCTCCAGCGGGCGTTCGCCGCCCCGTCGGTGATCGCACGGGCCATACTGGCCGCGCTGCTCGCCGGTATCCTCGGCCTGCTGCTGAACGACCCGGTCGCCGGGGCCATGGCCAGCGTCGGTGCGGTCATCTCCGGCATCGGCACGATAATAAGTTCACAGCGG
Source organism: Streptomyces chiangmaiensis (assembly GCF_036281785.1). NCBI lineage: Bacteria > Bacillati > Actinomycetota > Actinomycetes > Kitasatosporales > Streptomycetaceae > Streptomyces > Streptomyces chiangmaiensis. The sequence continues at coordinate 266 of NZ_JAYWVC010000221.1, forward strand.
CACCGTGTGGTCAACGCGCTCGGGATGGCCGCGGCCCTCAGCGCGATGGCGGTGCTGGGGGCCCTGGTGAACGGCCGCACCTGGCTGTACCTGCCGGTGCTCGCGGTCGTGGCGTTCGCCGCCGGGCTGTGGTGGACGCTGGGTCGTGCCCCCGGCCTCCGAGGTTACCTCTCGGTCCTCGGGCTGATAATCATGGCTGATCTCGCTCCCGGCGTGCACGCTGGCTTGGTCATGGCCGGGTGGGTCGCGACCGGGACCGGACTCATCGTGGTGGTGCAGCTGCTCCCGCCGTACCGTCCGCGGTACGGCGCTCAGCGCCATGCCCTGGCGGCCCTGTACCAGTCACTCGCCAAGACCTCGGTCACGGCCGACTCCACCGCCGTGGGCCCGTCCGCTCCGTTCACGGCGGCCCGGCAGGCCCTGGACCTGCTGCCGCAGTTCAGCCGGCCGGCGGCGGCGGCCATGTTCGGACTGCTGGGAGAGGCCGAGCTCATCCGTCGCGCGCTGGAGACCGTGCGGCTGACGACACCCGAGGCGGTAGCGGCCGGGAACCAGGAAGCACTGGCCGCCGCTGCGCAGGTGCTGGACAGCATCTCCCGTACGGTGGCCTCCGGCCGCGAGCACCGCACCCCCGAGGAGGTCTGGACGCTCCTGGAGTCATGGGCGGCCGCCTCGCCTGTGCGTGCCCCGCGGGACCTGGCCGCGCGGCTGCGGCCGGCCGAGCGGCTGGCCCGGCGCTCGGCCGAGGACCGCCTCGGCGATGTGCTGGAACCCCACTGCGAGGTGCCGGGCCTGTACGCGGGCACCCCCGGCGTGGCACGCACCGCCCGGCGGATCCGGGCGCAACTACGTCCCCAGTCGCCGATCTTCCGCCACGCGGTGCGGCTCGTGGTGGGCGTGGTGGTCGCCGAGGTCATCGGCCGGTCGATCGGCGGGTGGGACGGGCTGGGCATCTCCGCGCACGGCTACTGGGTGACCCGGAGCACCATATTGGTGCTCTTCCCCGGGTACGGGCACACCATCGCCCGCGGCTGGGGACGGGCGACCGGGACCGTGCTGGGCGGCCTCCTCGCCTGGGCGCTGTCCCTGCCGCACTGGTCGCCCACCGGCCTCGTGGCCGCGTCGGTGGTGCTGGCGGCGGCCGTGTTCGTGTTCCAGCGGACCGGACAGCTGATGCTCAACCTATGTCTGACCTGCTGGATCGTCTTCGTGATCCACCACGGCGGCGGGCTGCCCGGGCCCACGGCGTGGGCGCGCTCCGCCGACACCGTGGTCGGCGCCGCGCTCGCCGTCCTCCTTTTCCTGGTCTGGCCGACCTGGTCCACCCGGCGGCTGCCGGGCCTGCTCGCGGAGTGGCTGCGGGTGCAGGACCGGCTGCTCCCCGAGCTGCTGACTGGCTATGCCGACGTCGGAGCGACCGATCCGGCGGCCGTCGACGAGCTGCGGGCGCGATCACGGCAGGTCAGGGAGCACCTGGAGACCGCGGTGAAGGAGTCGCACGCCGAACCGGCCCAGCGCCACAGCCCGTGGTCGACCGCGCAGCTGGAGCAGATCAGCACCCAGGTGTCCATGGTCGCCGGGTGCGTCACCCTGCTGCACGAACACCTGCCGCGAACTCCGCACGACACCGTGCCGGAGCTGACCGAACTGGCCGATCCGATGCACGAACACCTCTCCGCCCTGGCCCGGTCCGCCGCCGGAGCCGAGCCCGTGGCCCCGGGAGCACTGCGGTCGGTGTTCGGCTCCTTCACCGCCCGCTCCGGCCTGCCGGCCGAGCTGTCCTACGGTTCCGACAGAGCCGTGACCAGCCACGCCGTCGCCCTGAGCGCCGCAACCGTCGACGCCGTCGAGGCCCTCACCGTCACCATCGCCTCCCGCCACCGCCGTCACGCGGGAGGCCTGAAACCCCGCAAGGCCACTGCCCACTACGACGCAGGTCTCCATGCCGGGAGGTGAGGGGCGCGGCTTCGCAGGCCCTGGCAGGTCCACAAGCCTGCCCGATCCGCGGGCCAGCGTAAGGGGCCGTGATCACTCGCGCCCAAAGCAGCTCCGTAAGTTGTTAGGCGGCCCGGGAGGGCCGGATGTGGCTGCTGTGTCCTTGCCTTCAGTGGCTTCACAGGAGTGGCCGTCCGGCTCTCTGGGGCGCCCTGGCTGCTGATTGAGATGTGCGCGCCGTGTGCGGTCGCTGATTACGGAGATGACAGCGGGGTGTTCCTCGGGCCGACGGCATGCCGTGCGGAACGAGGAGGGGCGAGTGAGCGAGCGGAAGACTCAGGTCTGGGCCGGTATCGACGCGGGCAAGGGCCATCACTGGGCTGCCGTGGTCGACGAGACCGGTACGACCCTGTGGTCGAAGAAGATCGACAACGACGAGTCGACGATCCTGACCGCACTCGGCGAGATCCTGGACCTGGCAGACGAGGTCCGCTGGGCGGTGGACATCTCGGGCACGTCCTCCGCGCTGCTGCTGGCATTGCTCGCAGCCCACGGCCAGCAGGCCGTCTACGTGCCCGGCCGCACGGTCAACCGCATGTCCGGCGCCTACCGCGGCAAGGCGAAGACGGATGCCCGCGACGCCTACGTCATCGCCGAAACCGCCTGACACCAACGGGACTTCGCCGCCATCGACGTGCCCGCGCAGCTGGCCGCCGCCCTCGCGCTGCTGACCGCCCACCGCACCGATCTAGTGGCCGACCGGGTGCGGTGATCAACTGCCTCCGCGACGTGCTGACCGGCGTCTTCCCGGCCCTGGAACGGGCCTTCGACTACAGCAGCCATAAGGGCGCGCTGGTCCTGCTGACGGGCTACCAGACTCCGGCCAGCATCCGCCGCCGCGGCCGGACGCGGCTGACAGCCTGGCTGGCCAACCGCGGCGCGCGTGGCGCCGACGCGGTGGCCGCGACCGCGCTGGCGGCGGCCCAGGCCCAGCAGTCCGCGCTGCCCGGCGAGGACGTCGCCGCGCAGATCGTCGCCGACCTGGCCATGCAGATCCTCGCCCTGGACAACCGGCTCAAGCGCGTAGACCGGCAGATCAGCGAGACGTTCCGAAGCCACCCTCAGGCCGAGATCATCGAGTCCATGCCAGGCATGGGACTGATACTCGGTGCGGAGTTCGTCGTCGCCGCGGGTGACCTGACCGCTTACGCGGCCGGCCATCTCGCCTCCGCGGCCGGGCTGGTGCCCGTCCCACGCGACTCGGGCCGCCGCACCGGAAACCTGCACCGGCCCAAGCGTTACAGCCGTCGCCTGCGCCGGGTCTTCTACATGTCCGCGCAGACCAGCATGATGCGCGAGGGGCCGAACCGGGACTTCTACCTCAAAAAGCGCGGCGAAGGGCTCAAGCACGTCCAGGCCGTCATCGCCCTGGCCCGCCGACGCGCCAGCGTCCTGTGGGCCCTCCTGCGCGACAACCGGGTCTTCACCCCCGCCCCGCCGGTCACGCAAGCGGCTTGACTGCGTCATTGAGACTCCCGGCCAAAGTCGCTACACCGACCTAGCTTCTGGCTACGCCTCGTGTCGATCGCCTTCAGAAGATGGTGGGCTCGGTCGTCGGCGGCGAAAAGAACATTCCAGAGAGGGTTCACCACAAGTTTCCACAGTGCGTGGAAATGGCTGTAATACGATGATTGGAGCTGTGGGGGTGCTCACTCGACGATCGCGAGGGAGCGACAGGTGGACTCCTCGGACGAACTCCTTCGGCGGGCAGAACCGTCGGCTCTGTTGCACCCGAATGGCATCGTCCGCTCCCTGAACGACGCGATGGCCTCAGCGCTCGGCAGGTCGGAGGAGCAGTGTGTAGGTCGATACGTAGGGGAGCTGGTTCCCGACAGTCAGCGGAGCGTGGTCGAGCGCATCGTGGCCCACGCGCGCAAGCAGAGCGTGGCGATGCGGGTGCTGGAGCTTCCCAGGCCGGGAGGGGCGTCTGTAGTCACCCTTGTCGAGGCGCGGCCGACGACTGCCACCGGGGGCGAGCATCTGGTGTGGGTGCACTCGCTGAACGTGCAGAACGACCTCGGCAGCCTGCTGATCCCGTTCCGGCTGTCGGCGAGGTCATCCGGCCTCGGCGTGTGCGCATACCGGCCCCAGATGCATGAGTTCGAGTGGCTGGGAGGCGCAGCCAGCGTGGGCGCATTGTTCCCGGAGGCCTCGGTGCCTTTGCCCTGGGTGGTCCGGCACGTCCACCCGGATGATCGGGGTTCCCTGCGACGGCTCCTGACCTCGGACGCCCCCCAGGACGCTTGGACCAGCTTGCGGTTCCGGAGCGAGCACGGTGACTGGTACCAGCTAGCCTGCCAGACCCGTCGGATCCAGCTGGACTATGACGGCCCTGAGCAGGTCTTCGGGATGATCCGCGACGACACCCAGCACGAGGCTCACCGAAAGGAAATGCTGGCTGCGCTGGGGGCCGAGCGGAGCCGCGTCAAGATGATCGCCGGATTCTCCTCCGCCCTCATCACCACTGCCACCGAGCAGGAGCTGCAGCAGGTCGTTCTGACACGGCTCGCCGCGACCTTCGGCGGTACCGGCGCGGCGCTCGCGCTCGTCGACAACGAGCGCCTCTTCGTCTCCTCGGATGCCGGCCTCCCGACGTGGCACGCCGACACTCTGTATTGCGTGGCGCTGGATGAGCAGCGCCCACTGTCCCATGCGATCCGCACCGGCGATCCGCAATTCATCCCCAATCGAGAGGAACTTCTCCGTCGTTGGCCACACGGAAGCGCAGCGCTCTTGCCGTGGCCCGGCCCCGACGCCGCTATGTCGATCACACCCCTCGGCCCCGCCGGCGACCGGCCCCTCGGGGCCTGGGTGGTGACCTACGACAGCGAGCACCGCCCGTCCCGGGAGGAGAACGCCTTCGTGACCACACTGGCGGAGCTTGCAGGCCAAGCACTGGGGCGCATCAGAGCGCAGCAGGCCCGCGTCGAGCTGGCCGCGGCGGTCCAACGGCACATGCTCCCGACGCTGCCCGAGCGCCTGCCCGGCCTGGAGGTCGCCGCCCGCTACCGGCCCTGCCGTACCGGGCTCGACATCGGCGGAGACTGGTACGACGCCTTCCTCATGCCCGACGGTGCCGTGGCCCTGGAGATCGGCGACGCCCAAGGGCACGACGTCGATGCGGCTGCCTTCATGGGACAGGTGCGCGGCTCCTTGCGCGCGATCGCCGCGCACGAGCCGAACCCCGGAACCGTCCTGACGAACGCCAATCAGCTGCTCGTCGAGATGGACGCACCACGGTTCGCCAGCTGCACCATGCTGCACATCGATCCTCGCGACGGACAGGTCACCGGCGCCAGCGCCGGCCACGTGCCCCTGATGTGCGCACACGACGACGGCAGTCACGACATCCGCCGGCTGCCAGGCGGTCCGGTCCTGGGAATCCTGCCGGACGCCGACTACCCACAGGAGGCCTTCACCCTGGCCAAGGACACTACGCTCGTCATGGTCACCGACGGAGTGGTCGAAGGGCCGGACCTCTCGCTGGACGCCGGACTGAAGCGAACAGGCACATTGGCCGCCCAAGCCCTCCGCGACGGACTGAGCGCAGAAGAGACCGCTGACCGAATCCTCGACGGCGCAATGGCGATGAAGCACGCCGACGACCTCGCCGTGCTGGTCGTCCGACGCACATGATGAACTCCCGTGATCAAGCTCCTTTGACGTGCCCCCTTGCGTGCCCGATCGGGCAGACACGGACGGGGAGCATCGGCAAGAGCCTCAGGCTCGTGCCCGCGGCGTGCCCGATTCAGCGGGATCTCTCGGAGATTCACGGGGAACAGCGGCGACAGCCGCACTCCGGCCAGGTCAGGGACTTGGCGGGTCAGCCGCGATCCGCATACGACGTCGTCCAGACTAGGGATGTGGCACCGCGGCTAATCCAGCGCCGGCCACCATCGCATCCGTCAGACACCCATATCCGACAACGTGACAGTGCCCGATCTACAGCTGCCGTGCTTTTGCTCGCCGGCTTCCCGGGATGCGCGGCGGCACGGTGTGACTGCTGCGGTCACACCGCTATGAGCAACACGATAATTCCGTTGTCCGGTATCCGTGATTACCGTTCTTCACGGTGCCCGCTCAGGGCGTAGAGGGACGTGACACTGGCGGACACACGCACCACCGAGCCGCTGCACGGTGTGCGGGCCCTTCACCACTCGAGCGTGGCCATGGGCCCACCTACGCGGACCGGGTCCTCTGAGATCTGGGTGCCGACCTCATTGAGATCGAGTCTCCCGTGAAACTCCTGCGTGTGAGCGAGTACCGAAACATACCGGGCATGGCCCCGCTGTACCTGGACGTCAGCCGTACTAAGCGAAGTGTGACGGACCAGGTCGTCGCCCAGGTCGAGGAGACGTAGGGCGCCGGCCCGCAGGCAGTCGAACGGCCGGGCGACCGCCGCCACCGGCGCATAGGCGCCGTCGGCGCAGCCCTCGACTCCAGTTGTGCCACCGCAGAAGGAGCAATGTGATAAAGACCCCGAACCAGATTGATCGGCTGCTGGCCCCGCCCGCAACGAACGATGACTTCGATCCGCACCTGCATCTGCGTGAACTCCTGGCCACCGTCGACCTCAGCGAGGCAGACGCCGGCGGCGCCGTCGACTTCATCGGCGCCGACCCGATCCTGCCCGGCGCGCTCCGTCTCGCCGGCGGCACCGCGATCGCTCTCGCGGCCAAGTCCGTGGCCATTGCCAAGATCTGGCAGATGCGCGGTGGCCGCGGCCAGGACATCGCCATGGACCTGCGGGTCGCCCCGCACCGACTGTGCCCCTTCTACGACCAGAAGTGGGAGCTCCTCAACGGCTACCCGATGAACGATCCTGCCCGGATCGACGACGCGTTCGCAACCAATGCCTTCTACCGCACGGCAGATGACCGTTGGGTGCATCCGATGGGCCCCTATCCCAAGCTCCGCAACGACACCGCCGCCCTCCTCGGCGTTCCGGAGCGGGTCGAGCAGGTCGCCAAGGCCATCGCGACGTGGAAGGCCGACGACCTGGAGCAGGCCGGCGAGGAAGCCGGCGTGATCATGCCGATGCTGCGCACGACCGAGGAGCTGATCGCCACCGAGCAGTACCGTGATGTCCTCGATTCGATGCCGCCGGTCGTGGTCGAGAAGATCGGTGACTCGGCCCCCGAGCCGTTCGCGCCCGATGCCGTCACGCCGCTGGACGGCATCCGGGTGCTGGGCCGGGCGCACATCATCGCCGGCGCCGGCGCGGGCCGCGCTATGGCACTGCACGGCGCCGACGTCCTCAACGTCTGGGACCCCGACGAGTACGAGATACCGCGGCTGTACTGCACCTCGAACATCGGTGTCCGATCGACGATGCTTGATCTGCACCGTCCCGAGGACGCCGAGGTCATGCGCGGCCTGCTGCGCGATGCGGACGTGTTCTACGCCAACCGCCGTCCCGGCTACCTCGCCCGCCACGGCCTTGATGCTGCCAACGCCGCCCAGATCAGGCCCGGCATCATCCACGCGAGCGTCAACCTCAACGGAGAGACCGGTCCGTGGGCCAACCGGGTCGGCTTCGACCAGACCGCCGGCAGCCTCACGGGCGTCATGCTCAAGGAAGGCGACAACGGCGTCCCAAGCCTGCCCGCGGTGCCTGTCGTCAATGACTACGTCACCGCCTGGTTCCTTCAGCTCGGCATCCTCCACGCCCTCATCCGGCGTGCCACGGAGGGCGGTTCGTACAAGGTCACGGTGTCCCTCACCCGCACCGCGCTGTGGATGCTGCAGCTCGGCACCTTCGACAAGGCGTACTCCGCCGAGATCGCGGGGAAGGCGCCCGGTCACGAGTATCTCGACCCCGAGACGTTCACCGCCGGCACTCCGCTCGGCCGCTACCGCGGCGTCACCGAGCAGATTCGGATGTCGCAGACCCCGGGCTACTACACCTACCCGCTGATCCCGCGCGGCTCCCACCGCCCCGAATGGCGGTGACCCGATGACAAACAGCGTTCTGGCCCTCGGCATCTTCACCGGGCGCATCCTGAAGGTCGATCCCCTCACCGGCGTCGTCGAGATCCTCACCGTGCGGACCGGCGCCCGCCCCGACGGCATCGTCGTGGTCGGCGACACAATCTACTGGACCACCATGGGTGAGCCGCTCGCCCGATCCGAACTCGGCACCGGTGAGGCCGCCGAGGACTACAGTCGGCACAACGGGGGATTGCATGCCTTGGCCGTCGATGGGCGTGCGGACTGCACGCCCCGAGACATCGTCGCGACCGGGGTGATCACCACGGGCAAGCAGCTCACCAGCGACGGCACCTGGCTGTACTGGGGGGACCGTGAGGGCTGCCGGGTCACCCGCGCCCGCCTCGACGGCAGCGACCTGACCGACCTCGTCGTCAACGATCGTAGCCGCGGGATCCTCGACCAGTGTGTCGGCGTTGCCGTCGACACGACCGCCGGTTACCTGTACTGGTCCGTGAAAGGGCCTGCCAAAGGCGGCCAGGGACGCATACTGCGTGCGCCGTTGGCCTTGGCGCCAGGGGAGAGCCCGAAGCAGCGCAGCGACATCGAGGTGCTGTGGGACGGCCTGCCCGAGCCCATCGACCTGGAGCTCTGGGACGGGTACCTCTACTGGACCGATCGCGGTGCCCCGCCGGCCGGCAACACCCTGAACCGAGCGCCGATTCCCGCGTCAGGGTGCCGCAGCACGCCACCCGAGATTCTCGCGGACGGGTTCTGCGAGGCCATCGGCCTGGCCATTGACCACGCCGCAGGATGGATCCATGTCAGCGACCTCGCCGGCACCCTCCGGCACGTCCCACTCCCTGGAGGACCGGCCGCGGGGAAGGAACCGCGGACCCACTCGCTGGGCGAGGCGCTCACCGGCCTCGCTGTCCTGGGCCATGCACCGCTCAACGTCGAAGACCCCGATCGCACCGGGTCGAGTTGCGGGGCTCCAGTCGACTTGAAGATCTTGAAGTAAACGTACCAAGGTGGTGTATTCCATGTCTGTTGTTGTCATTGTGGGTGCCGGAGTCATCGGCCTGTCTTGGTCCCGGCTGTTCGCCGACCATGGGTGGGAGGTCCGACTCAACGACCCCCGCTCCGACTTGCGCGACCTGGTCGCGCAGCATCTGGCTGGCGTTGCGGTCGATGTCGCCCCCGACCTTGCCGCCGCGCTCGAAGGCGCCGACTTCGTGCAGGAGGCGGGTCCAGAGCGCATCGAGATCAAGCGCGAGCTCTACGCCACGCTCGCCACCCATACCCGCCCAGACGTCGTTCTCGCCTCGTCGAGTTCAAGTCTGCTGCCGTCCGCGATCGCCGAGGGCAACCCGGCCGCGGATCGGATCCTCATCGGCCACCCGTTCAACCCGCCGGAGCTGATGCCGCTGGTCGAGGTCGTCCCAAGCTCTGCCACCAGCGCGATCGCAATCGAACGGGCCGTCGATGTCTACCGGAGCTTGGACAAGCTGCCGATCAGGCTCAAGAAGGAGATCCCTGGATTCGTCGGCAACCGGCTCCAGAAGGCCTTCGCCGACCAGGCCACCTACCTGGTCCAGGAGGACGTCATCACCGCCGGTGACCTGGACGAGCTCGTCAAAGCGTCTCTCGGGCTGCGTTGGGCCACCATCGGGCCCTTCGAGTCCCGACACCTCGGCGGCGGACCGGGTGGCATCCGCCACGTCATCGCTCACATCGGCTCCCAGATGACGTTCGAGATCGGCGCCCCAGACCCCACCAAGACCGACCAGGTCATTGCCCAGGTCGAGGAGACGTACGGCGCCGGTCCGCAGGCCTACGAACAGCTGGCTGCCCGCCGCGACCGGCGTACCCGCGCCGTAAGCGCAGCCCTCACCGCCAGTGACGCCGCCGCAGAAGGAGCGGGGCCATATGGGCCCGCTGGATCGAACTCCTAAAGCGGTGTCGCAAGTTCGAATCCTGCCGGGGGTACAGACCTTGCCGCGCCCATGAGGGCTGGGGCTGTCAAGGCGCATGGTGCCCCGCCCCGGCGTTGCGGTGTACTGGCGCCCGGCTCGTAGGCGCGTCGGGGGTCTTCAGTGGCTGTGGCCGGACGGGGTGGTCTGCCGTGGCGTCGCAGGCCTGCACGGCACTGGGCAGACGTACACCGTGATTCCGCCGGCCGATGCAGAGACGTGGTCCCACTGGACCGGCTTGCCCTGGATCGGCTTGTCGCAGCGTGCACAGATCTTCATCGCCGGGCCTCCCGCATAAGGCGGCGCAGCGCCACGCCGTTGTCGCAGCTGCCGGCTTCGGCGACGCACAGATCGCAGCCGGGCGCGTGGTCGTGCAGGGCTCGGAACGCGGCCTGCACAGTGCAGGGGCGGCAGCCGCGGGGGAACACCGTGACGTGGCTGTCCAGGACCCTTATCCGCCGCTCGCCGAGGTCGACGGCGGTCTCTGCAGTGAGGGAAGTCCCGCACCATACGCACGCGGCGCCGCGCTGCTGCTGCTCGCTCAGGTCGCCCACGCCAGGAAGCGGGAGCGCAGCCCTCCCCCATGTGGGGCGGTGTCGGTAGCCTCTTTCATGCTGACCTGCTCTCATCAGGTTGGCCACGCCCCCGGGCCCTGCCAGGCCGCGGGGGTCCACTGATTCCGAAACTACTCCTAGGGGGTAGTGCACCCCTTCTACAGATCGCGAGCCATGGGGGCGCATGCCTACGGTGCACTCGTGATCGACGAGTGGGCAGAGGACAGGCCGAAGTGGGAGCAGATCGCCGACGTAATCCGGCAGCGGATCGCTGACGGCACCTACCCGCCGCGGTCCCGCGTGCCCTCCGTGCAGCAGCTGGTCAATGAGACCGGCGTCGCTGTCGACACCGCTCAGAAGGTCTTGGCCAACCTGCGGGAAGAGGGCGTCATCTACACCGTGCGAGGCCTCGGCTCGTTTGTCGCCGAGCGGGAGTAGCCAAGTGCCGAGGGCTGCAAGGCCTCAGCAGCGAATCCTCAGGTCAGACGCCCTCGCCCAGACGGGTTTCCGCTCAGGAGCGGCAGTCAGGCAAGATGGGGCGTTTCTTGCCCGCTGGCAGGTCACTGCGCTCATTCCGCAGTGACCTGCGCCTGTCCGCTACCCGTAATCACCAGGCTTACGCGGCATCGGCAGCCTCCTCCCGGCACCGGCGGACGACGGCGCGGCGGCCGCGGCTGGCCTCGATCAGGCCGTCCTTCTTGAGCTGTGCGAAGGCGCGGTGCGCGGTGGCGACGGAGACGCCGTGGGCTTGGGCGATGTCGGCGACGGTGGGGGTCTCCTCGCCGGGCGGCAGGGTGCCGTCGGCGATGGCTGCCTTGAGTTCCTCGGTGAGCTCTTCCCAGGGCGCGAGCCTCCGCGTCTGGGCGGAATCAGCCTTGACCACGCGGCCGGGCAGAAGCCCTGGCGAGGATTCCGGGCGGGCCACGACTGCTGCCTCGCACTGGCCGCAGAGCGCTTCGGCCCCGTCCTCGGTGACGACGAGCATGGCCCACACCGACTCGTTGCCGCACTCGCACGCCAGGCGCAGCCCGTTGACGGTGGTGGTCACGGGCCGCTCGGTGAGCAGGGCCTCGGGGACCGGCAGCTGCTTGGCGAACATGGTCACCGCCTGGCGGTCGGCGGTGGCCAGGAAGGCTGCGTAGTACTTGAGGGTGGTTGCGCCTCCGTTGCCGTGACCGACGCGGCCGGCGACAGTACGGACGTCGGCGCCGCCGCCGAGCAACTCAGTCACGTTGTACGCACGCAGGTCCTTCAGACGGTGGGTGTGGATCTGCAGCCTCTCGGCCAGGCGGCGGTAGCGCTGGGTGACGCTCGGGGGCAGCAGGGGGATGGAGGAGTCGGCCTCATGGGAGAAGACGAAGGCGTCGCGAGCCAGTTCGCCGCCGAGTGCCCTGCAGCGCTCTTCCGCCCGTGCGCGGTGGGCCAGAAGGACGGAACGCGTGATCACGTCGATGGACTGCTTGCGGCGCTGGTGGGTCTTCGTGTCCTTGATGCGTCGGCGGTTGTTGGAGTGCTTCACGAAGAGTTCGAGCCGGTCGACGTTGATGTCGCACCAGCGCAGGGCGCACATCTCACCCCGTCGGGAGCCGGTCACCATCGTCATGAACAGGAACGTCCCCCAATCCAGGTCCCGTTGCCAGGCGGTGTTGAGAACGAGGGCTGCTTCTTCGGGAGTCGGCGGGTCAGGATTGGGGCGCGGCTGTGCGGGCGGCTCGGCGAGGGCGGCG
>NZ_JAYWVC010000222.1:0-12419 GCF_036281785.1 Streptomyces chiangmaiensis
GAGCGAACAGGGGCTGCTGCGCACGTGGTTCTTCATCCGCTACTGGCTGGAGGGCCCCCATGTCCGGCTGCGCCTGCTGCCGGCCGACGCGTCGGTGGCCGCCGAAGTCGCCCGGACGGCGCGGGCAGCGCTCGAGCAGTTCCTGCGAGAGCGCCCCGCCCTGTACGAGGAGGATCGCGACGCCAGCGGCGACCTGTACAAGAACATGTTCCTGGCCGAATACAGCGAGGAGCGCTGGAACGCGCTGTACGGTGCGGACGGCGCGATGCCGTTTCGGGACAACAACAGCGTCGCCCGCATCCCCTACGAACGGGAGCTGGACCGGTACGGCGGCCCGGCCGGCATGGAACTCGCCGAGTGGCACTTCCAGGAGTCCAGCGAGACGGTGATCACCCTGCTCGAGACCACCAATGTGCACGTGCGCACCGTACTGCTCGGCCAAGCCGCGCAGTTGACGGCGGGGTTGTGCTTCGCCTTTCTGCGGGACGAGGAGGCGGTGGCGCGTTTCCTGACCCGCTACCGCACGATGTGGGAGACCTCGTACCAGGAGCCCAGTGATAGCCAGCACGAGCGCTTCGACCGCAGCTACGAGCGGATGAAGGACCGGCTGGTGCCCCGGATGCAGCATGTGCGGGACAGCGCCCGGGACGACTCCGTGGCGTCGCCGACCAAACTGGAGCGGGCCTGGCTCGCCCACTGTGGCGAACTCCGTGACAGGGTAGTGAGGCTGGCCGATGCGGGGTCCCTGAGCTTTCGCGACGGTCCCGTGCAGGACCCGCAGACCGCGCTGGCCATCGTGCTCAGCTCCTACGTCCACATGACCAACAACCGGCTCGGGGTGAGCATCCTCGACGAGATCTACCTGTCCTACGTCATCTGCAACGCGCTGTCCGACATGGCTCCCCAGGAGGCGCTGCGGTGACCGGCACGACCTACGACCGGCCCCGGCTCCGACCGGAGGTGGTACTCGGCCCGGCCATGCGGTCCGGCCCGAAGACCGTGCACCACGTCAAGGACGCCCTCACCGGCTGCTACTACCGGGTCGGCCCGCGTGAGCACTTCGTCATGGGGCTGATGGACGGACAGCACACCCTCGAGGACATCGGACGCAGATACACCGACACCTACGACCGCAGACTCGGACCCGGGCACTGGCAGCAGATGTTCACCATGCTTGGGCGCTACCAACTGCTGGACGGATACGCTGATGATGCAGCTCTGGACAGGCTCAAGCAGGCCCACGAGGCCAAGCAGTCTGCACGGCAGGGCTGGCTGCGCCGACGTTGGGTGATCCTGCGCCCCGACGAGATGTGCGCCGCCCTGGCGAACCGACTGGCGTTCGCCTTCCGTGCGGCGTTCCTGATACCCGCGTTCGTCCTGCTGGCCGCTGTCCAGGTATTCGTCTGGACGCATGTCGCCACCCTGACCCACGAGGCGACGCATCAGAAGTCCTCGTGGATCACCCTGCCGCTGTCGGCGCTGCTGCTGTGGGGGATCACCGTGCTGCACGAGTTCGCGCATGGTGTGACCTGCCGTCACTTCGGTGGCACGGTCACCGAGATCGGGCTCAGCTGGCGGTTTCCCATGCTGACCCCGTACTGCCGCACGGACGACATCGTGTTGTTCCACCAGCGAAGGGCCCGGGTGGGCACGGCGTTCGCCGGCGTCTTCGTCAGTCTGCTGGCTCTGGTACCAGTGGCGGCCTGGTGGTGGCTGGTCGGCGACGGACCGCTCGGGCGTCCGCTCGTGGCCGGCCTGTTGCTCTTCGGCAGCGGTGCTGCCGCGATCAATCTACTGCCGATTCTACGATCGGATGGTTATGTGATGCTCACCCACGCGCTGAACATCGCCGATCTGCGTCGCGAGTCCTACCGGTTCTGGCGGCTGCGACTGCGCCGGCGCGACCCTGCCGCCCGGGAACGGCTCAGCACCTACCCGCCCCGAGACATCCGCACCTACGCTCTCTACGGAGTCGCGACGCTGCTGCTTCTCCTGTCGGCCTATTGCGCGTTGATGTGGGTGTGGTTCGGCAGCCTCCAGCGCTGGGTGGGGCCGGCCTGGGCGGTGGTGATCCTCGCCGCGGAGACGGCAGTGGTCGCCGGTGTTCTGTCGCTGGCCGCCCGCGGCCGCTCCGGCGAACGGCGGACCACTGATGAGTGACGGCGACGACATCGCGATCCGTACCAGCGGGCTGACCAAGCAGTACGGCCCGGAAACCGGCGTGTTCGACCTCGACCTGTGCATCCGCCGTGGGGAGGTCTATGGATTCCTCGGCCCGAACGGCGCCGGAAAGAGCACCGTCATGCGCATGTTGGTAGGGCTCGTCCGACCCACCTCGGGGACCGCCACGGTGCTGGGCCACCGGGCCGGGACCCGGAGCAGCCTGCGCGGGGTAGGCGCACTGATCGAGGCCCCGGCCCTGTACCCGCATCTGTCCGGCCGGGACAACCTGCGCATCCTCGCCGGATACGCGTCCGTACCCGCAGCCCGTATCGCGGAGGTTCTCGAAGAGGTCGGGATGGCCGCCAAGGCGGACGTCGCCTTCCGCGCGTACTCGCTCGGCATGAAACAGCGCCTCGCGGTGGCCGCCGCACTGCTGAAGGACCCCGCGCTGCTCATCCTCGACGAGCCGACCAACGGTCTCGATCCGGAAGGCATGGCCGGCATGCGCGACCTGATCACCGGTCTGCGCCGCGACAACCGCACAGTGCTCCTGTCCAGTCATCTGCTGGCCGAAGTGGAGCATGTGTGCGACCGGGTGAGCGTGATCCGCCGAGGTCGGCTGATTGCCGACGGCACGGTGGCGGAACTACGCCGAGGCGCCGACGAAGGCGGGCTGTCGGTGACCGTGGACTCGCCTGAGCGCGCCGCCGAACTCGTACGCCGGTTGCCGGCTGTGCGCTCGGTGGCGGTCGTCGACGGGGAACTGCGCGTGGTCGTCGACCCGCGTGAGGCGGCCGCCGTCAACAGGCTGCTCGTGGTGAACGGGCTCGAAGTCAGCGAACTACGCAAACACGTCCTCTCCCTGGAAGACGTGTTCTTCGATCTGGTCGAAGACCGTCAGCCCACCGGACCGGAACCCATGGAGGTGGTCAACCGTTGAACGGCGTCCTTCGGGCAGAACTGCTGTCGACACGCAAGCGTCCCGGCGTCTGGATCGTCGGCGGGGCGTGGGCCGGGCTGGCGGTGGCCTTCGGCATGGTGGTGCCGTACATCGTCTGGCTGGCCGTCAGGAACCGGCCGGTCGGCGCGTCGGGTGATCCGGAGAAGCTGATCAGCGGGCTGCTGCCGGACAAGTTCCTGTCCGGCACCGTGGACCTGTACCCGATGTTCGGCAGTGCGCTGATGCTGATTCTCGGTGCTGTCCTGGTCGGCGGGGAGTACCGGTGGGGGACCTGGAGCACGCTTCTGGTCCAAGGGCCCGGCCGTACCTCGGCGGTGCTCGGGAAGGCCGGGGCGGCAGCGGCGGCGGTGCTGTGCATCTCGGTGCTGGTGCTGCTGGTGAGCGCGGGGGCGAGCGGGCTCGTCGCGGCACTCACCGGCCGGCCCGCGCACTGGCCGGACGCGGTGACGCTGCTGGCCGGAATCGGCGCCGTCTGGCTGATCAGTATGGCCGCGGCGAGCCTGGGTATCTTCCTGTCGCTCCTGCTGCGAGGCACCGGGGCCGCCATCGGTGTGGGTCTGCTCTGGCTGCTGGCGCTGGAGAACCTGGTGTCCGGACTGGCCGGCACGCTGCCCCTGCTGAAAGGGGTGCAGGGGTTGCTGATCGGCCCGAGTGCGGGCTCCCTCGCCACGGCCCTCGACCCGTCGGGCAAGCCGAACAGTTCGATCCCTGGGGTCGTCTCGGTTTCCGGGCCGCTGACCGCGAGCGCGGTGCTGGCGGCGTACGTGGTGGTGTGCCTCAGCCTCTCCGCGCTGCTCGTCTCACGTCGCGATGTGACCTGAACAGCGACGTCGACTTTTCGGGGCCTCAGGGGTCGTTGGCGGAAAGAGTGAGGTTTCTTTCGGGTACGGGAGCAGCCGCACGGTGGTTTGAGCTCTGCCGCACTGAAATCTGGCTGCGGGACGCTGTGTTCAAAGGAGTGACCCGGTCGGTGCGAGTGGCAGCCGTGCCATGACCTCGAACCCCCCGCCCGGAGTCGGCTCGGCGTTGAGCTCTCCGCCGAGCAGTTGACAGCGCTCGCGCATGCCCAGGATCCCGCGGCCGGGTTTGTCCCGCATGCCTGTGCCCGTGCCGTTGCCGGACGGCCGACGCGCGGGGGCGCCATGGGAACCGGCGCGGCCCTGGTCGGTGACGCGGATCTCCAGATGGTCGATCCCCGGGTTCACCGCGACCGTCACCTGAGTCGGGCCGGTGTGCCGGATGATGTTGGTGATCGACTCCTGAAGAATCCGGTAGGCAGCGCTGTCCACCGCGCTCGGCAACGGCGCTGCGGGCGAGTTCACTTCGAGCGTGACGTCCAGTCCGGCGGCGCGTGCCTCGGCGGTGAGGTCGTCGATCTGTTCCAGACCGGCGTGCGGCACGGGGTCGTCACTGTCGCCACGGAGAACGCCGAGGATGGCTCGCATCTCCTGCAGCGTCCGGGAACTTGTCTGCTCAATGGTCTGCAAGGCTTCGCGTGCCTGTTCCGGTCGCTTGTCGAGCACGTGCGCGGTGACCCCGGACTGTACGTTGATGATCGCTATGGCGTGAGCGACGGTGTCGTGTACTTCGCGCGCAATCCGGAGTCGCTCGGCATCGACCCGCGCGCGTGCTTCTTCATCGCGGGTCCGTTCCGCCAGTTCCGCACGCTCTTGAGCGTCGGCCGCGATGACCCGCCGGGACCGGACAGACTCGCCGAGAGCCGTGCTCATGACCGACACACCGATGCGGAAGAACACCCAGCCGATGGCCTCGCGCGGCTCTACGTCGGCCGCTGCGAACAGCCACCCGGTGGCAAGGATCGCGGTGCCGACGCCGGCGATCGCCAATGACCGGCGTCCGTCACCGTAGGCGGCGACGGTGTACAGGGCGATCATGAGTCCGAGCCAGCCGTACCCGTCCGGGAACTCGAGGACGTAGTACACCAGGCTGGCGACTGCGGCGGTGGCGAACACCAGAACCGGCCACAAGCGGCGGACGGCCACGACCAGGCCACCCACCACCAGCAGCACGAATCCCAGGTATCCGAAGTCGCTGAACGAACGCTGTTCTGTCCCCCTGGCGGCGGCGAGGGTGACCGTGCCCTGCACCTGCATCACGGTGACGAAGAGCGCGAGCAGCACATCTTGGGTCAGCACCCGCAGGGAGAACGACCCGGGGCGGAGTTTCATACCGTGATCCTACTGTTCGGGTCCTCGGACAACGCTCCGCTCAGACGCGCGACTTGCTACGTCGACAGGCGCAGCGCGACACAGCCCGTTACGCCCGATTGCGTAGACATCACCATCCGTCGTCAGAGGCCGGGGCCGTCTTGCGTGCGGAACCATCGCCGTTGTGACCGATCAACCTCCCCATATCGAGAAGCGAGCCATGCCGCAAGGCTCAACCAGTGAGGAGCAGATGATGACAACCGAGTCTCCACGTACGGATGGAGCTCTGGCGGGACTGGGTCGCTTCTGTTTCCGTCGCCGCCGCCTGGTCCTCCTGACCTGGATCGTCGGTGTGATCGTCGTGGCGTTCGTCGGCTTCAACTACGGCGCCGCCTCCGACGACGACTTTTCCGGCGGAGACTCCGGGTCGGCCAGGGCGCAGGAGCTGATTGAGAAGCACTTTCCGGAACGGTCAGGGGACACGCTGACCCTCGCGATCAAGGCAGACAAGGGTATTGACGACCCTGCCGCCCGGCAGAAGATCGAGAAGGTCGTCGCCGACATCTCCGACTCGTCCATCACCGGGCCGGTGGTCTCGCCGTATCAGGACGCGAGCCTGGTGACACTGGATCGTCGTATCGCCCGTATGACCATCCCGCTGAGCGACAAGGAGGTGGAGAAGAGCGACGTCAAGCCCTTGGTGGACACGGTCAAGCACGCCTCCGACGACAGCGTTGCCTTCGGGCTCGGCGGGTATATGGCGGAGAAAGCGGAGACGCCCCCTCAGGGTCCGGCCGAGAGTGTGGGCATCCTGGCGGCAGCGGTGATCTTGTTCATCGCCTTCGGGTCGCTGGTGGCGATGGGCTTGCCGATCGTGACCGCCCTGCTGGCACTGGCGGCCGGCCTCGCGCTGATCAAGCTGGTGGGGCACGTGGTCCCCGCGCCGGGTTTCACTGTGATCTTCGGCGTGATGATCGGGCTCGGTGTGGGCATCGACTACGCCCTGTTCATCGTGACCCGCTACAAGGACAGCCTGCGGGACGGCGATGACCCCGAGACCGCAACCGTCACGGCCATCTCCACCGCCGGTCGCGCGGTGCTGTTCGCCGGCCTGACCGTCGTGATCGCGTTGCTGGGCCTGATCGTCATGGGACAGCGGCTGATGACCGGGGTAGCCGTTGCGACATCAATCGCGGTGCTGGTAACGATGATTGCCGCGGTGACCTTGCTGCCGGCGTTTCTGGGGTTCACCGGCTACAAGATCAACTCGCTGCGCCTGCCTCGTCGCGCGTCCCGCCGGGACCAGCCGGTCGATGCCCTGTCCCAACGCCGTACCCCCGCCGAGCGTTGGGCTGGCGTGGTGCAGCGCAGGCCGCTGATCGCTGCGATCCTCGCCGGCGGGTTCCTGCTGATGCTGGCCGCCCCCATGCTGTCGATGCGGCTGAGCCAGCCCGACGCCAGTGTCCAGCCCCGTGACAGAAGCAGCTATATCTCGTACAAGATCCTCTCCGAGGGCTTCGGTCCGGGCTTCGGAGCACCCCTGATCTTCGCCACCGAGGTCGACTCCGCGGACGCCGATCTGCGTCCTGTCGTCGCGGCGGTCAGCAGGACCGAGGGCATCGCCCAGGCCACGCCGCCTCAGGTCAGCAAGGACGGGCAGGCCGCCACCTTCACGGCCTTCCCCACGACCGGATATCAGGACGAAGCGACCGCTGACCTGGTGCACAAGCTCCGCGACGATGTGCTGCCCGAGGCGCCCGGTGGTGAAGCGGTCCTCATCGGCGGACCGAACGCCGGCACCATCGATGTCTCCGAGGAATCCGCCGAACGTCTGCCTCTGATGATCGGGGTCGTCATCGCGCTGTCCATGGTGCTGATGCTCTCGTTGGTCCGGTCGGTCACGATCGCCCTGCAGGCCGCGGTGATGAACGCGCTGTCGATCGGCGCCGCCTTTGGTGTGGTTGTCGCGATCGTGCAGTGGGGATGGCTCGGCACGGCCTTCGGTTTCCCCACCGAGATGCCGGTCACGAGCTGGGTGCCGATGATGATGTTCCCGGTCCTGTTCGGCCTGTCGATGGACTACCAGGTATTCCTGATCTCGCGGATCCGTGAGGAGTACGAGCGAACCGGCGACACCCGGGTGGCCGTCACCCGCGGGCTTGCACGAACCGCCAGGGTCATCACGGCCGCGGCCGCCATCATGATCTCCGTCTTCATGACCTCCGTGCTCGGGCCCGACGTCGCAGTCAAACAGGGGGCTGTGGGCATGGCCATCGCCGTGCTCATCGACGCCACCATCGTGCGGATGGTGTTGATGCCCGCGGTGATGGAACTGTGTGGCAAGGCCAACTGGTGGATGCCCGGACGCCGGGCACCGAAGACGGTCTCGGCACCCCCGGCCGAGGTGGAGGGAGGGGTCAGGGTCTGACCCCTCCTGCAGCCCGGATCCACCGTCAAGGTGGATCCGGGCCGACCCACCTCGCGCATGGCCGGCCGCGTGACGACGCCCCGTCGTACCTGCGCTTTCTCAGATACGCATCAGGTATCCGAAAGTAACTCCTTGTCCGTCCGTCGCTTGCTCACCGCCGCACCGGCAGCCCTGCTCGGGGTGCCGGCACGTGCCGCACCGCCAGCTGCACAGGTCTCGATCGCCGTCCTCGTGACGGCGGTCGGCGGAGTGCGCGATGAGGCCGGAACGGCCCGCTGCCGCACGGACGTCGACGGTCAGAGCGTAGGCCGCGTCCGCCCCGCTCACCCGGTGTCCGGAGCTGCAGCTCGTCAGTTACGGCATCCGGTGCGACGTCGTCCCGCCGCGCAGGCGATGGAGGGCTCGTCATCGGCCGACCACCAGCCGGCCGCCGGACTCCACACAGATGTCTCGGCGGACGGGCGCTTTCTGTGATGCTGCTGGACGACCGGGGTGCGCCATGCCGCCGGCCGCCTGACGGGACCGCCGCCGCGACGCTGCGGGATCACGGCTAAGGGCTGACGAGCCCTGTCCGATAGGCGATGACGACCAGTTGTGCGCGGTCCCGCGCACCCAGTTTCACCATCGCGTGGCTGACGTGGGTGCGCGCGGTGGCCGGGCTCAGGCACAGCTCAGTGCCGATCTCGTCGTTGCTCAGGCCCTGTCCCACCAGAGCCAGCACTTCACGTTCGCGCTGGGTCAGGACCGCCAGCAGGTCCTCGCCGGCCTGCGTGGCGACCCGTTGCGCGGTGAACTGGGCGATCAGGCGTCGGGTGATCCGCGGGGCGAGCAACGCGTCTCCGGCGGCGACGACCCGGATGGCATGGAGGAGTTCGGCCGGTCCCGCGTCCTTGAGCATGAACCCGCTTGCGCCGGCCTGCAGTGCTTCGAAGACGTACGTATCGGTCTCGTAGGTGGTGAGGATCAGGACCCGGACATGCTGAAGCCCATGCGTCTTGACGATCTGGCTGGTTGCCTGAATCCCGTCGAGCTTCGGCATCCGGATGTCCATGAGCACAACGTCGGGGCGGGTCGTACGGGCCCGCTCGACGGCCTCGGCACCGTCGGTGGCCTCCCCTACCACCTCGATGTCGTCCTCGACGTCGATCAGTACCTTGAACCCGGATCTCACGAGACGCTCGTCATCGGCGAGCAGAACTTTGATCGGAGCGTTGCCGAGCGAGGATGTGCCTGCTGCGTTCATAGGTGCGCCGTTCCGGTCGGCGCCAGGGATCGCATGCTTGCCAACGGCGTGGCTCTGCGTTGCATACCCGGGATCATACTGCCGGGGCGGGTAACACCGAATACTCGTCTGCCCGTGATCATCTACGGCGAAGAGCGCAATCAAACGCCAACCGCGTACGCAGATCTGCGTACGCGCAGCCGTCCGCTATCGGAGGACGGCTCGGGTCGTCGACGCGACGATTCCTTTCGTGAACCCGCCGACGGAAAGCAACACGTCCGTGACCACACCAACCCGAAGGCGCTCTTCGATGCATAAAACCATCGCCGGACTGGCGGCAGTGCTCATGCTCGCGATCGTAGTGCAGTTCTTCCTGGCCGGCAGCGGAGCGTTCGACACCGCGCCCAATGACGAGTCCTTCGGGCCGCACCGGGCGCTGGGCTACATGATCGTCCTCCTTGCGCTCCTGACGACGCTGACCGCCGCGCTGGCCCGCATACCCGGTCGGCTCGTCGGCATGACCGGTCTGCTCGCCGGGCTGGGGATAGCTCAGCCTGTGATCGCGATCATCGCCAAGGCATTCGGTGACACAGGAGACACCACGACCGCGGGTCAACTCGTCTTCGGCCTGCACGCGGTCAACGGGCTGATCATGATGGGCGTGGCCGGCAGAATCCTCCGCCAGGCGCGCGAGCTGTCGAACTCCTCGGCCTCCACCGTGCGGGCCGCCGTTGACGATGCTCGAGCTGCCGGGCCCACCCCGGGATCCGCTCAATGACCACGGCCCAGTGGATTGTCCTGGACCATGCCATTGCCCTGCTGGGCGTAGTGTCGTGGTTCGGGGCAGGCGTCGCGGCAGCCCTCCGGCGCCACCAACTCGGATTCGGACTGCTCATTGCAGCTGTCCTGGTCACGCTCACCCGGGCCGCCACCGTGTCGATCCTGGCCGGCCGAGGCTGGTGGTTCGTAGCGGACAAGGTGCTGCTGGGGCTTCCGTTGCTCGGCGTCGCCGGGGTGGCCGCGGTGCTCACCGCGGGGCCTCGGCTGTGGACGGCAATAAAGGCGGCCGGCGAGCGCCCGCCGGCAAGCTGCGTCGTCTCGCTGTTCACAGCCGCGTACGCCGCGCTGGCCGGCCTCGTGGTGACCTTCCTCGGCGGGTACCCCCTCACCTGGTCGACTGCGCTGACAACGGTCTCGCTCGTGTCGGCCGGCGCCGTGCTGACCGCCCGTGTCGTGGCGCGAGAGGCAGATGACGAGGGGGTGCGCGGAGAGACGGCTCGTCATCCCGCTTTCACCCGCCGGCGGTTCATCAACACCGCCGTCGGAGCCGGGGTCGTGGGTGCAGGGGGCGCAGGCGTCGGCCTGCTGTTCAGATCCACCGACTCGGTGGTGACCGGCGGCGGCCCAGGTCACTCGTCCAGCTCCCGTCCGGCACTGTCGGTGGCCGATCTGCGCGGGCTGGGGAGTCCGTCTCCCGGCGGTGCCAGGCACCGGCACGTGCTCACTGCGAAGGCGGCGACCGTACGACTGGGGTCCGGGCGTGAGATCGACGCGTGGACGTACAACGGCCATGTACCGGGCCCGGCGATCACCGCCACCGAGGGTGATGTGATCGAGGTGACGCTGCGCAACAGCGACATCGAAGACGGGGTCACACAGCATTGGCACGGCTACGACGTGCCGTGTGGTGAGGACGGTGTACCGGACCTGACACAGCGTCCGGTGGCACCCGGTGAGGAGTTCGTCTACCGATTCCGCGCCGATCAGGTGGGCACCTACTGGTACCACACCCACGAGGCATCGGACCCCGGCGTGCGCAAGGGACTGTACGGCACGCTCGTCGTCACACCACGAGCCGGACAACGGACGGATGCGCGCTCCGGCCGGCAGCAGGTGGACCTCACGCTGCCCGTGCACACGTTCGCCGGCATCGTGGTCGTGGGGGATCAGGACGGGCGCACTGAACAGACCGCAGCACCCGGTACCGCGGTACGGCTGCGGCTGATCAACACCGATTCGGATCCGCACCGGCTCACGCTGGCCGGGACTCCGTTCCGGGTCGCTGCCGTCGACGGCCGCGACCTCAACCATCCCGAGCAGGTCCGTGACGTGAGCCTGCGGCTGCCCGCCGGCGGCCGCTACGACCTGGTGTTCGTCATGCCGGACACGGCCGTCGCGCTGGTGCTCGACAACCACCGCGACACCGGGGTGACGCTGCACCCGGATGACGACGCCGAACGCGAGCCCCGGATCGAGGACACCTCCGATTGGCCGGAGCTCGATCTCCTGCGGTACGGAACGCCTGCTCGTGCCCCGTTCGATCCAGACGCCGCTGACCGGCACTTCACCCTCGTCCTGGACCGCGCGCTCGCAATGGTCGACGGCCGGCCGGCCTACGCACAGACGGTCAACGGGCGGGGGCACCCATCGGTCCCGGACCTGCTGGTCGCCGAAGGCGATGTCGTCCGGCTCACGGTCGTCAACCGAAGCCTGGAGACCCACCCCTGGCATCTGCATGGCCATTCCGTGCTGATCCTGTCCAGGGACGGGACGCCCTCATCCGGCAGTCCACTGTGGATGGACACGTTCGAGGTGCGGGCGGGAGAGGTATGGGAGGTGGCCTTCAAAGCCACCAACCCTGGGATCTGGATGAATCACTGCCACAACCTGCGCCACGCCGAGCAGGGAATGATGCTGCGCGTCGCCTACGACGGAGTGACCACGCACTTCGGATACGCACACGCCACCCACGGGTAGGAGTCAGCGGCACATCGGTGGAGCCGGGGGCGGTGCACCGGCTTCAGCGCAAACGTCCCGGCGTGAGCGTCGGCCGAAGCTCCGCGGTGGCGAGCCACCGCCTCCCGCCTGGGTGGATGGGGTTTTCGGCAAGGACAGGGGCGAGCCCGGGTTCCCCGATCCGGCCGACGAGTTGATCCACGACGGCAACGCGGCCGCCGTCCACCAGCGAGGACCGGCAGTTCTTCAGAATGCGTACGCAGCCGTCGTCGTCCCAGTCGTGCAGGATGTACTTCAGCACGTAGAGGTCCGCCACCGGAACCTCCTCGAAGAAGTCACCGCCTACGACGGTGAAGCGCTCCGCCAGCCCGTCGGCCTGGGCGGCCTCCGCGGCGGCGGGGACGATGTGCGGCAGGTCGAAAACCCCACCGTGAAGTTCCGGGTTGGCCTTCATCATCGCCCGGACGACATCGCCGGCGGCACCGCGCACGTCCATGGCGAGCTTGACACCCTTGGTGTCGAGAACGGCAGCGACATCCACGGCCGTGGCAACCGACAGGTTGGTCATGGACTTGGTGAAGAGGGACGCCTCGTCACGGTGGCCGGCGAAGTAGTCAATGTCAGCTCACCACTCCGGTCATGACAGAAACCGGCAACGTGATGAAGCCGGCCGTGAGCAGAAGCGCGAAGACATTGGCGAAGGACTTGAGGGCGCCGTCGCGGATACTGCTGCCGATGCCG
>NZ_JAYWVC010000223.1:0-12397 GCF_036281785.1 Streptomyces chiangmaiensis
GGCAGAACCCGGTCGGCCGGTTCCAACTTCGGTTTACCGAGCTGGCGTTGGAGCACAGCGAGCTGGTGCCGCAGCACCAGCAGTTCGACGTCCTTGGCAGCGTTGCCCAGCAGCCGCAGGCCTGCCAGCTCCAGCGACCTGCGCGTCAGCAGATAGATCCATGACCACCGCATGGATCTTGATCATGCCCCGGTCCACCACCGTCCCGCAGTGAAACGTCCTGATCAGGGGCCCGAACTCGGGTTTTCACGCGGGACGGGCGCTGGAGGGTGTGCGGTGGGTCGGCGGTCAGTCCAGGCTGCTCAGCAGCGACCGGCCCTCCTCCCGGGCGGCGGCCACCGCCGGCTCTCCGAGCCCGCACAGGCGCAGGCACGACGACGCGATGGCCTCGGTGTCAGCCGCATCAGGCTCACGGGAGCGCCGTACCTGGATGACCACCTCCACCAGCTGGATCAGGAGTTCACCGAGCCGCTCGGCGGGCAGGCCGTGCGCAACGTCCTCGGTCGCCGCCAGGGCGCCCAGCGTGCCGTAGCTCGACTGCAGACGGCCCCGATCGGCCCGGAAGGCGTCGAACCGCTCGGCCCGTACTTCCGGCAGCAGATAGAGCGTGCCGATGTTGTACGGAGTGCGGGAGAGGGTGTGTACGTCCATAGCGGCCACGGCGTAGAGTGCGGCGGCCGCATCCGCTTGCTCGGGCACCAGGGCCCGGATCCGGTCCACCATCTGCAGACTGGGCCGCACGGACGTCGCCAGCAGCTCGGCGAGGATCTCCTCCTTGGTGGCGAAGTGGTAGTAGAGCGAGGCCTGCCTGATGCCGACCCGCTCGGCGATCATGCGGGTGCTGGTGCTGGTGATCCCATGGTCGACGAAGAGCGCCCCGGCGGCGTCGAGGATCTGTTCCCGGGCGGAGGTGCCGGGGTCGGACGGCGGCGTGTGCCGGGGCCTGCCTTGACGGGGACGCGTCGTCGTCATGGCCCCATCCTGCCACCAGGTGTCCGCCCTGCGGCCTCCGGTCACGCGGACGCCGTGTACGCCCGCCAGCCACCGAAGCGGGTGATGTCGGGCGCGCCCTCGACGGCGTACGGCTCGACGAGGAAGCCGCAGACCTGCCGCCCGTCGGCCAGTTCGACGGTGCCGATGGTCATCGGCGCGGGCACGGCGGCGGTGAACGCCCCGAACCCGGCAGCGGGCAGCCGCCAGATCTCGCCCTCGATGCCCGTCCGCGCGTTGCCGCCTGACGCCGTGGCGTGACCCGCCCCGGCGCCGGCGTCCCGCCCGGCCTCGGTGACCCGGAGCAGGCCGGGCTTGGGCGGCTCGGTGGCCAGGGCGTACAGCCGGTAGCCGCCTGCGGTGCGGGCCGGGCCGGTCAGGGTGCCGCTGGCCTGCACCAACTGGGCATTGAGGGGCTGACCGGTGAGGTGGGCGCCGACCACGAACAGGTCGAGCCCGGGGTTGGCGAACCGCTCGGCCAGCGCGGCCAGGGCGCGGTCCGAGAAGGCCGGTCCGGTGAACATCACGCCGAACGGCAGGCCGTCCACGAACCCGGCAGGAACGGCGAGCGAGGCGCAGTCCAGCAGGTTGGCGAAGTTGGTGAACCGTCCCAACCGGGCGTTGGCGCCGACCGGGTCGGCCGCCACCTCATCGAGGGTGGGATGCCAGGTGGTGGTCGGCGTCAGGAGAGCTGTACAGCCGTCGAGCACCGCGCGTCCGGCGGCGCCGAGCGCTGCGAGCCTGGCGGTGTCGGCGGCCCAGTCGGCGGCGGTCTTCTCCCGGCCTGCCAGCACGATGGCGGCGACGGTCGGATCGAGGTCCGCCCCGATCAGGACGCGGTGCTTCTCCAGATGCGCGCCCACGGCGGCGTACCGCTCGGCGACGAACGCGCCGCCGTACAGCAGGTCCGCGACCTGAAGCAGCGGGGTGATGTCGGTTTCGACGATCTCCGTCCCGGCGCCCGCCAAGCGGGCGACGGCGGCGTCGAAGGCTTCGCGCCAGCCGTCGGCCATGCCGTTCAGATGCTCCCCGGCCGGTACGGCGATCCGCGGGCGCGCGGGGGGCGGCGGAAGCTGGGTGCCGGTGCGGGAGAGCGGATCGGCCGGATCGGGGCCTTCGACAAACTCCGCGGCGGTGCGGGCGAGTTGCAGGTCGCGGGCGAAGACGGTCACGCAGTCGAGCGTGTAGCAGGCGGGGACCACCCCGGTCACGGGCACCAGACCCTTGGTGGGCTTGACGCCTACGATGCCGTTGAGGGCGGCGGGCACCCGCCCGGAGCCGGCCGTGTCGGTGCCGAGCGCGATGTCGGCGACGCCCAGCGCCACCGCGACGGCGGATCCGGAGGACGACCCGCCGGAGATACGGGCCGCGTCCCAGGCGTTGCGCACCGCGCCGTAGGGGCTGCGGGTGCCGACCAGGCCGGTGGCGAACTGGTCCAGGTTGGTCTTGCCGAGCACCACCACGCCGGCCGCGCGCAGCCGCGCCACCGCGGGCGCGTCGGCCTGCGGTTCGTAGGCGTACGACGGGGCGCCCGCAGTGGTGGGGAGGCCGGCCACGTCGATGTTGTCCTTGACGGCCACCACCAGGCCGGCCAGCGGCAGCGCCGGGTCGACACCGGCCGCCTCGGCGAGCACCTCCTCGCGTGGCCTGAGGTGGATCCAGATCTCGGGCCGGCCGAGGCCCTCGATCCGGTCGTAGGCGGCCTGGACGCGTGCGGTCGGTGTCATGGCGTTCATGCCCGCACCGCCGCGAGGACCTGGCCGGGGGCGACCTGCTCACCGGGCTTGACGTAGATCTCCAGCAGTGTCCCGGCGGTGGGGGCGTTCACCTTGGACTCCATTTTCATCGCCTCCAGGGAGAGGATCGCATCGCCGCTCGCGATGGTGGCGCCTGGCTCGGCGGCGATCTGCCAGACGGTGGCGGTGTACGGCGCGGTGACCGGGACCGCCCCATCCGGCAGGGTGACGGCAGCCGCGGTGGTCACGGGTTCGGGATCGTCGGCGCGGTCGAACTCTCCCGCAGCTCGCCAGCGTTGCTTCTCGGCCTCGAAGGCGGTGCTCTGCCGCCGGCGGAACGCGGCGATCGAGTCGGCCTCCGCGGCGAGGAAGGCGTTGTACTCGGCGATCGAGAAGGTGCCCTCCTCGGTCGCGAAGTCACCGCGCCCGGCGTCGGCCTCGGCCCGCAGTTCGAGCAGTTCCTCCGCGGTGACGGGATACCACTCGATGCGGTCGAAGAAGCGCAGCGCCCACGGCGAGTCCCGGAACAGGCCGCCCTTGCGGAACCGGTTCCAGATCTGCACGGTGCGGCCGACGAACTGGTAGCCGCCGGGGCCTTCCATGCCGTAGATGCACAGGTAGGCGCCGCCGATGCCGACGGAGTTCTCCGCGGTCCAGGTGCGGGCCGGGTTGTACTTGGTGGTCACCAGGCGGTGCCGTGGGTCGAGCGGGGTGGCGACGGGGGCGCCGAGATAGACGTCGCCGAGGCCGAGCACCAGGTAGGAGGCGTCGAAAACGGTGCGGTAGACGTCGTCGGCGGTCCGAAGGCCGTTGACTCGGCGGATGAACTCGATGTTCCACGGGCACCACGGGGCGTCGTCGCGCACCCCGGCCATGTACCGCTCGATGGCGAGGCGGGTCGCCGGGTCGTCCCAGCTGAGCGGCAGCCGCACCGTGCGGGAGGGGACCACCAGTTCGTCGCTGGGCGGGACTTCGTCCTCCAGCTCGCGCAGCAGGGCGGTGAGGTCACGGGCCTTCAGCCGCCGGGCGTCGGTGTGGATCTGGAGGGAGCGGATGCCCGGGGTGACGTCGAGGATGCCGTCGGGCGCGTGGCCGGCGAGGGTCTCCTGCAGGGCGTGGACCCGCATCCTCAGGCCGAGGTCGAGGACCATGGGGCCGTACTCGACCAGGACGTTGTCGTCGCCGTCCCGGCGGTAGGTGACGGCGGGGCGGGCATCAGTGGCCTCCAGGCGGCCGAGTACGCCGTCGTCGCCGTCTCCGCCCGTGCTGATCAGCGTGGGGGAGGAGCGGCGGGCATCGAGGGCGGCCGCCTCGGCTTCCCTGACCGGTACGAAGCGGACGGTGTCGCTGGGGCGGAGCTGGCCGAGCTTCCACAGTTCGCCGCTGGCGACCACCGCGGGGCAGACGAACCCGCCGAGGGACGGCCCGTCGGGGCCCAGGATGATCGGTGTGTCGCCGGTGAAGTCGAGGGCACCCACCGCGTACGGCGTGTCGTGGATGTTGGAGGGGTGCAGCCCGGCCTCACCGCCGTCCTGGCGCGCCCACCGCGGCTTGGGCCCGATCAGGCGGACGCCGGTGCGGGCCGAGTTGTGGTGGACCTTGTAGTCAGTGGCGTAGAGGGTGTCGATGTCCCCGCGGGTGAAGAACTCGGGCGCCGCGTGCGGCCCTTCGGTGACACCGATCCGCCAGTGCGAGGTGATCGCCGGCCGGCGCTCGGGCGGGGTCGGGCCGCCACCGGCCGTCGCCGAAGCTCCGGGTCGCAGCACATCCCCGGCGCGCAGCGCCCGCCCGCCGTGCCCGCCGAAGCCGCCGAGGGTGAACGTCGAGGCGCTGCCCAGGTATTCGGGTACGTCGATGCCGCCCCGGACGGCCACATAGCTGCGCAGACCCGGCCCCCGGCAGGCGCCCAGCACCAGGGTGCCGCCGGCCGGGACCGTGACCGGCTCCCATAGGCCTGCCGCGCTGCCGTCCACGGTGACCGGGACGGGGGCGCCGGTGACGGCGACCACGGTGGCGGCCGAGAAGCGCAGGGCCAGCCCGCCCGCGGTGACCTCCAGGCCAGGCGCCTGGGCCGGGTTGCCGACGGCCAGATTCGCCTCGGCGAAGGAGACGGCGTCGAAGGGGCCGCTCGGCGGTACACCCACGTGCCAGTAGCCGAGTCGGCCCGGAAGGTCCTGGACGGTGGTCATCGCGCCCGGCACCAGGACGTCGACGCGCGGCTCGGGGTCGACGGTGGTGGCGAGCGTGCTGGTGCTGTGCACCGCCTCGCGCACCTCGCCCCGCACGGCCAGCTCGCGCAGCAGGCCCAGGTTGGTGACGATGCCGTCGATCCGGCTTGCGGCCAGGGCCTGGCCGAGCACGTCGAACGCGGCGTCCCGGGTGGGGCCCCTCGCGATCACCTTGGCGAGCATGGGGTCGTAGTACGGCGAGACCTCCAGACCGGTTTCGGCAAAGCCGTCGACGCGCACGCCGCGCATGTTGTCGGCGCCCTGGCCGGGGAAGGCCGCTCGGGTGATCAGGCCCGAGGACGGCAGCGA
The DNA here is from genome assembly GCF_036281785.1 of Streptomyces chiangmaiensis. Lineage (NCBI taxonomy): Bacteria > Bacillati > Actinomycetota > Actinomycetes > Kitasatosporales > Streptomycetaceae > Streptomyces > Streptomyces chiangmaiensis. The sequence goes on from NZ_JAYWVC010000223.1 coordinate 5,264, forward strand.
GTCCTTGCCGGGGTCCTCGGCGTAGACGCGAGCCTCCACGGCATGCCCGGCGGGCGTCCACTCCCGCTCGAACACCGCGTCCTCGACCCAGCCGTCGCGGGCCAGGACGAGCATCAGTTCGACGAGGTCGACGCCGTACGCCTCCTCGGTCACCGGATGCTCGACCTGGAGACGGGTGTTGACCTCCAGGAAGGCGGCCTCCTCGCGCACGGGGTCGTAGACGAACTCCACCGTCCCCGCGCCCCGGTAGCCGACGGAGGCGAGCAGCCGCCGCGAGGAGTCGTGCAGCAGTGCCCGCACATGAGGAGGCAGGGCCGGGGCCGGGGCCTCCTCGACGACCTTCTGGTTGCGGCGCTGCAACGAGCAGTCCCGGTCGCCGAAGACGGCGATCCGGCCGGTGCCGTCGCCGAAGACCTGCACCTCGACATGGCGGGCGGGGCGCACGAGGCTCTCCAGGAACACCCCGGCGGACCCGAAGTTGGACTCTGCGAGCGCCGCGACGCGGGCGAATGCCTCGCGCACCTCGTCGGCGGTGGAGCAGGCCTGCATGCCGATGCCGCCGCCACCGCCGGTGGCCTTGACCATCACGGGCAGCCCGATCGACCCGGCCGCGGTGACAGCCTCCTCGGCGCTTGCCAGTAGTTCCGTCCCGGCCAGCAGCGGCACGCCGGCGGCCTTGGCCAAGGCGCGTGCGGTGTGCTTCTCACCGAAGGCGGTGATCTGGTCGGCGGTCGGTCCCGCGAAACGCAGACCGGCCCGCTCGACGGCACGGGCGAAGACGGTGTTCTCGGAGAGGAAGCCGTAGCCGGGGTGGATGATGCCCGCGCCCTGGGCGAGCGCGGCCTCGATGATCGCCTCGCCGCGCAGATACGACGCGCGGGCGGGCGCCGGACCGAGGCGGACCGCGTGGTCGGCTTCGCGGACGTGCGGGGCGGCCCGGTCGGCGTCGGAGAAGACGGCGACGGTGCCCAGGCCCATCTTCCGGGCGGTGCGGATCACACGGCGGGCTATCTCACCGCGGTTGGCGACGAGAACGGCGGTGGGGCGGCTCACGCGCCCTCCTTCGCGGTGCGAGCGGCTTCCGCGGACCGTGCGTCGACGTCGACCGGTGCCGGCTCCACGACGATCATCCGCAGCGGAGTGGGGTTGAAGTCGTTGCACGGGTTGTTCATCTGCGGGCAGTTGGACACCATCACCAGCACGTCCGTCTCGGCGCGCACCGCAACCCGGCGGCCCGGCGCCGACATGCCGTCCACGATGCCCAGCGCGCCGTCCGCTTCGACGGGCACGTTCATGAACCAGTTGAGGTTGGAGACGATGTCCCGCACCGCGAGGCCACGCCGCCCGGCCTCGGCGAGGAAGTTCTCCCGGCAGCCGTGCTGGAACATCACATGATGGCCGTAGCGCAGGGTGTTGGACTCCTTGCCGCACGCGCCGCCGATGGTGTCCTGGCGGTCGACCTCGTTGGCGACGACGGTCATCAACGGGCGGCCCTCGCTGCTGCGCAGCACGGTGCCGGTGCGCACATAGGCGTTGCCCTGCCAGGCCAGGGTGTCGGGGACGCTGTAGCGTTCCTCGGGATCGTCGGCGTTGTAGAGCAGACAGTCGGCCGACTGGTTGCCGCCGACGTCGACGATCGTCAGGACGTGCCCCGTCCGCACCACCGCCGACCAGGGCGCGTTGGGGGCCACCGTCTCGTTCAGGACGACGGCGCCCTCGACCAGACTCGCTCCCCGGTCCAGGGGAGAGCCCTCCGCGTACACGGCGCCCACGGGGACGGTGGAGGCGACCGTGCCGCCGGCGGCGGTCGGGTAGTTGACGGGCCTGGTCTCGGTCCGCGTGCTCGCCATGTCACAGCCCCCGGGCTTCGCAGTAGTCGACGGTGTTGAGGTAGGCCCGGTGCAGTTCCGGAGCGGCGGTGAACCGCGGCTCGCCGGGGCCGGTCGGGGCACCGCGCCAGGCGTGCACCCGCAGTGGGCCGACCACATAGCCGGGACGAGGGTCCAGCGGATGGGCGACATTGGCGACCAGCACCAACAGGGGCATCTCCGCGACGAGTTCGACATGCGTGCCCGCCCCCGCGCTGCCCTGCCAGGCCAGGGTGCCGTCCGCTTCGACGCGCACGCCCTGGAAGAAGGACAGGCTGGGTGGCAGGTCGCGCCGGCTCAGACCGTGCTTGGCGGCCGCTTTGAGGAAGAGCCCGCGGCCGGACGGCGACGGCCCCTCGGGGCGGGCGTCACCGTACTTACGCTCGTTCCAGGCGTCGGTGGTGGTGCCGCAGAAGGCGTCGTGCCGGGAGGAGGAGTCAGCGCTGACCACCGCCAGGATCCGGCCGTCGCCGGACAGTAGCGGATGGTCCTGGCCCGGATAGGCCTGCCAGGGTACCTTCTGGGTGTCGGCGACGTTGAGCCGCTCCACCGGCTCCAGGGCGTTGAAGAGCAGCAGGTGGGCGCAGGCGTCACCGCTCGGGTCGTCGAAGCGCAGCCGTGTGCCGCGGGCAAGGATTTTGTGTGTGTAGCCGCCAGGCGCCACCGTCTCCGCCCATACCAAGGCGGTCGCGTCCACCCCCGGCGGGCAGTACGGGCTGTCCGACGCCGGCAGGAACGGCATCCACGCACCGACCTGGCCGCCCTGGGCGCGGGCGTCGTCGCGGGCACTGTGGACACTGTCGGTCAGGTGCAGATCACGGGCGCGCGTGGGCGTCTGCCCGGTCGGGTAGCGGCCTTGTGGCGGCACGGCGGTCGAGCTCTCGGTGGTGGTCATGGATGTCCCGTCGTCCCTTCGTCGGTACGTCATCGGTGCGTCCGCTCGTGTCACACGGGCCCACAGGCGGGCTCGGCGACGGCCTGCGCGTCGAGGGTCGGCTCGGTGTGCGTGTGCGGTACGTGCCTCAGCTCGATACGGCGGTGCAGCCGGCGGGCTTGGAAGTAGCCGGCACCGGCGGCCAGGCTGAGCCCGATGAACAGCAGGGCGCTCCACCGCAGCCACCACGTGCCGCCGGTGAGGTCGTAGATCTCTGCACGGGGCCAGATCAGGTTGACCGTCATACCGGCCTGGTAGAGCACGGCGAGCGCGTTGACCGCCACTCCCCATCGGCCCAGCGAGAACAAGGGCCGGCCGGTCTCGTCGACGCCCACCGGCAGCCCGCCGCTGCCCCGCTGCCGGATCCGGGTGACCAGCAGCGGCACCGTCACGCCCAGATAGGCCAGGTACAGCAGGGCGATGCAGAGGCTGGAGAGGGCGGTGAAGATCGCCGACTGGCGGATGTTGACCACGAGCGCGATCGCGGCGCCGACGCCCACCACGATCGACGTGGTGATCGGCGTACCGGTGCGGGCCGATACCTTGCCGAGGTGCCGGTGGAAGGGCAGGGCGCCTTCGCGGGCCATGGAGTACATCATCCGCGCCCCGGAGGTCTGCACAGCCAGGGTGCAGGCGAACACCGCGACCGCCACGCAACACAGCAGCAGTCGGCCCAGAACCCCGCCGAGCCGGTCGGTGAGCACCCAGGACAGACCACCGGCGGCCAGTTGTCCGTCGGTCAGACTTCCCGCCGCCATCAGCCCCGAGACGATCAGCAACGCGCCCCCGACACCCGAGGTGATCAGCGCCCGCAGGATGGTCCGGGGAGTGGTCCGGCGCGGGCTGTGGGTCTCCTCCGCCAGCTCGCCCGCCGAGTCGAAGCCGACCATCACGTACGCTGCCATCAGCGAGGACGCGAGAAAGGCCCCGAAGTAGCCGCCGTGGCCGGCCCAGCCGGTGGGGTGGGCCACCACCTGCGGACCCCGCTCGGGCAGGAAGAACAGGATCAGCACCAGTGCGAGCACGCCGATGATCTCGACCGTGACGCCGAAGCTGGTGGCGGCGGCCATCTGGCGGATGCCCAGGATGTTCACCACCGTGGTGATGACCAGCAGGACGCATCCCAGCAGGACTGCGTTCTGCGCGCCGGTCGGGGAGCCCACCGACGGATCGGCGCCCGGACCGCCGACGATCTGGAACCCGGACCAGATGCCCGGCAGCACCGCCTGTGCCGCGATCGCGGCCGCCGCGACCGTGAGGATCTGCCCGATGATCATGATCCAGCCGACGAACCAGCCCGTCGTGGTGCCGGCCAGCCGGCTCGACCACTGGTAGATCGCCCCGGATATGGGCCAGCGCGCGGCCAGTTCGGCGAAACACAGCGCGACCAGCAGTTGGCCCGCGAAGACCAGCGGCCACGTCCAGAAGAACGCCGCGCCGCCGAGACTGAAGCCCAGCCCGAACAGCTGGAAGACGGTGGTGAGGATCGACACGAAGGAGAACCCCGCGGCGAACGACGCGAAGCCGCCTACGCCGCGGCGGAGTTCCTGCTGGTAGCCGAAGAGGGCGTGGCCGGTCGTGCCACCGCCGCCAGGGTCCTGCGCAAGGGGGAGTTCGGGCCGGCTCATCGCCGCACCTCCGATCGGTCGACAGATACCTGTCGCTTGATAGGTATTGCGATCGTCGGCCGGACCGGTCTCACACCCGAGTCTGGGAAGTTAACTTCGTGTATCCGCGGGCCCCGTACCGGTTCAGAATGGCTGCACAGGGCCTGAGTTGCCATTTTCGCCGATTGATCAGCCTGCTCGGCGGTACTCATTGATCAGGCTGGCGACGGCTCGTCGGCGTGCGATGTGGGCTGCAGGCAGGGGGATGACGTCCGGGGCGTCGCGGGGCGCGAGCTGGTTGCGGCCTTGGTGGGGTCGGTGGGCGTTGAAGTGGCGGGCGTAGTCGTGGAGGACTGTCTCGGCGTGGCCGCGGTCGAAGATCAGCAGACGGTTGGTGCACTCATCCCGTACGGAGCGTATGAAGCGTTCCGCGTGTGGGTTGCAGCTGGGGCTGCGTGGAAAGGTTTTGGCCACGGTGATGCCCTCGCTGGCGAAGACGGTGTCGAAGGCGGCGGTGAACTTCGCGTCCCGGTCCCGGATGAGGTGGGTGAAGTCGGTGGCGCGGTCGCCGAGCTGCCACAGGAGTTGGCGGGCTTACTGGGTGGGCCAGACTGCGTGTGCCGCTCGAAAAGTCGTCGTCGCAGGTGAGCGGGGTGCGGTGGGTCCAGAGGGACCATGTCCGCGTGATCGTGTCCTTGCTGTACAAGGTGGCCCGGAAGTTGCTGTGCGCACCGTCGGTACTGCTCCGCAGTGAGGCGGCGAGGGACGCGGAACTGCTGGTGTTGCGGGACGAGAATGGGGTGCTGCGCCGGCAGTTGGCCGGTCCGGTCCGCTACGAGCCTGCCGACCGGTTCTGGTTCGCCGTGCTGTCCACGCTGGTACCCCGGCGGCGCTGGCGCGAGGTCTTCCCGGTCACCCCCGGCACCCTGCTCGCCTGGCACCGCAGGTTCATTGCCGCGAAGTGGGACTACAGCGTGCGCCGGCGCACCGGACGCCTGCCCACCCGGGCGGCGGTCAAGACGCTCGTCCTGCGGCTGGCCCAGGAGAATCCGAGGTGGGGACACAGGCGGATCCAGGGGAAGTTGGCCCGACGCGGGCATCAGATCGCCGCCTCCACGGTCTGGGAGATACTGAACGCTGACCTTCCCCTCGTAGCGTGGAGGTGTGACTGAAGGGGAAGTTGAGGGTCATGGGTGGGAAGCGACGGTCGTACGACGCGCCGTTTCGTGAGGGTGCGGTACGGATCGTGATGGAGACCGGGAAACCGGCCGCGGAGGTTGCGCGGGACCTGGGCGTGCACGAGGGCACGCTGCAGACCTGGGTCCACCGGGCCAAGGCCCGCGCGGACGCGGAGGCCGCGGGCGGGCTGAACGAATCCGAACGCGAGGAACTGCGCAGGCTGCGCGAGGAGAACAAGCAGCTGCGCAAGGAGAACAGCGAGATCGGGATGGAGCGCGATGTCCTCAAGCGCTCCGTGGTCCTCTGGGTGAAGGAGGCGACGAAGTGACGGTTGCGGGCTTCATCGCCGGCCAGCGGACCGAGCACCACGTCCCGCACACCGTCGCCTGCCGGGCACTCGGGGTGTCCGAGTCCTGGTTCTACAAATGGCGCAGCCGCCCTGAGCAGCCGACGAAACGCGAGGTCAGGCGGGCAAACGGAAGGTGGCTCGTGACCTGGTGCGCCGCCGGTTCGATGCGATCGCTCCGGACGTCTTGTGGTGGGGCGATATGACCGAGATCGAGACCGGTGAGGGCAAGCTCTACCTCGCGTCCGTCCATGACGCGTTCTCGCGCCGGGTACTGGGCTACGCGATGGGTGAGCGGCACGATGCGGCCCTGGTCAGCGCGTCACCCAAGATGGCAGCCGCGACGCGCGGCGGCACCGTGGACGGCGTGATCTTCCACTCGGGCCGCGGTTCGGAATATACGAGTGAGGCGTACAACAGCCTGTGTGACCGTCTGGGCGTGGTGCAGTCCATGGGGCGCGTGGGCTCGGCCCTGGACAACGCGGCCGCGAAATCGTTCCACAGCGTGCTCAAGGTCGAGTACGTCCACCGGCATCGCTTCGCCACCCGAGCCGAGGCACAGCTGAAGATCGCGACCTGGATCGCGGACTTCTTCAACACACGCCGCCGACAAAGCGCGGCCGGCGGACTACCTCCGGTGGAGTTCGAACGAACCATCACCGAAGCCCGGTCACGCTCGCATCAGAAGGACCGAGCAGCATAGGGAAGTCCTCCACGTTTCGAGGGGATTGACAGTCTTGAGGATCTCCCAGACGGTGGAGGCGGCGATGTTGATGCCGAGGGTGGCGAGTTCGCCGTGCACTCTGCGGTAGCCCCACGACGGGTTCTCCCGGACCAGGCGCAGGATCAGGATGCGGATCGAGCGAACGGTGGGCGGGCGGCGTGACCTCTTGGGTTGGCAGGTGGGGGCGTGGCACTGCTTGATCAGGTCGCGGTGCCATCGCAGTACGGTGGCGGGTTGGACCAGCAACCGGAGCCGACGCAGAACCTGACGCGGCAGCGGCACCAGCAGAGCGGCGAGGAAGGCTCGGTCTTGCGAGGTGAACTTCACCCGGTCCGTGCCGAGCTGCTGCTCAAGGACCATGATCTGGTGGCGCAGGGCGAGGATCTCCGCGTCCTTGTCGCGGTCGCTCATCGGTAGCAACCGCAGCGCGGCGAACGCGTTGGTGATGGTCAGGTAGGCGAGACGAAGCAACACGG
>NZ_JAYWVC010000224.1:0-12375 GCF_036281785.1 Streptomyces chiangmaiensis
GTTGGTGGGGTGTGGTGCTGTGTGCGGGAGCGTTCACCTGCGTTCACGCTCGGCTGGCTGTCGGCGTGGTGATAGCTCAGCGTCCCGTCTGAACGGTCGTGAACGAGGATGAATGAGACGGAAACTGAGTGCGTTGTGGCAAAGGGAGTCCCTGTTCGATGAGCAGGGGCTTCTTCGTGTGCAGGGCATGACCGCGACGGGGTAGGGGCAGGCAGCGGACGGCTTGTGTCGGACCGGCGCACGACCATCGCCGCCGCTTCTTGTGGGTGCGGCGCCCGCAAGGCCGGTGCACCGCACCCGCGTCGGCCCGTACCGCCCATGGCGTAGGACGGCCTGCCGGTCGCGACGCGATCGCCTACGGGTCGGTGCGCGCTCGCGGTCCGAGTTCGTCGTCGACGAGGGCGAGCAGGCTCCTGTGGCACAGGTCTCGCAGCTCCTCGCGGGTGATCTCCCGGGTGTCCAGCCAGTCCAGCACGAGCATGCGGCACATGAGGACCCAGCCCCGGACGGCCATCCGGAGCCTGGGCGTCTCGACCGCGCCCATCGAGGTGAGGGTGGCCAGGATGTTGCCCTCATGGCCGCGGGCCTGGGCGGCGATGATCGCGCGCACCTCCTCGTCGGCGGTGGCCGCTCCCGCATAGGCGGCGCGGATCAGGGCCGCGTTCGCCTCGAAGGCGGAGATGTAGGCATCCAGGCCGGCGGTGAGGCACTCTTCGAGCGGCAGGTCGGAGTCGGGGGCGGTGGGCTCGACCAGGCGGTCGGCAGCCTCCTGGACGACCGCGCGGAACAGGTCGCGCTTCGTTGCGAAGTAGCGGTACATCAGTCCCCGGGAGACGCCCGCGAGGCTGGAGATCTCCTCGATGGAGACCTCCTCGAAGGGCTGCTCGGCAAACAGGCGGGCGCCGATCTGCAGTAGCTGCTCACGGCGCGCGGCCGGGTCCAGGCGGGTACGGGCGGCGGTCCGGTCGGAGCTCATGCCTGCATCTTAGTGGACACCGGTTCATTAACTACTTGACATCGGTTCATTAGCACCCCATGGTGGCTGGTGAACCGGATTCATTAGCGCCGGTCCCGTGGTGTCGCGGTCGGCCGGGGCATACGTCGGTCCTTTGTGGATGTCAAACATCATCCAGATGGGGAGCGTGTGCGCTGCTTCGCCGACCGCGGTCCTGTGCCGGACCGGACCCGGACGTCTTCGAGGCACTGCTCGACGGCCCCACGCGATGGGCGCTCCTCGGCAGCGGCGCGGTCTTCGTCATCGGGACTGTCCTCTTCGGCATATCCATGGCGCGGTCCCGTGTGCTGCCGCGGCTCGCGGCGGTGGGGTACGCCGTCGGCCTCACGGCGCTCGCCCTGCAGGCCACCTGGCCCGATTCGCTGCGCAGCAGCGCGATCCACATGGTCTCCTGTGTGTCGCTGATATGCCTGTCCCGCTCCGTCTGGCTGCGTACGGCCGGCGCCTTGAACGGCGGCCCGTACCCGCTGGCGCCCGCCGCTGTCAGTGGCGGCGCCTACGCTCGACAGCGATGACTCAGGTGTGGAGATGTACGGGGCTGCGGTGGGGTGACGACGGACCCGTGCTGGGGTGGGAAGGCGGGCGCCGCAGTGGTCTTGAGCGGGGGAAGCGGGTGGCCTTCGCCGTCGTGCCGGCAGGTGGACGCACGTGTGTGGGGGCGCGCGGGCACGCGTGCCCGGTGCGGGCCGAGGTGGCGGGGCGGAGCACCGGTGCGCGGTGCGAGGAGTGCGCCCGTCTCGACCGGGCACACTCCGTCGCCGCCGATACCGTCGCCGACGATCCGCGGCCGTATCGCGTGTATCTCGCGTGGTTCGGGCCCGGCATGGTCAAGGTCGGGATCACCGTGGCCGAGCGTGGCGCGACGCGGCTCCTCGAACAGGGTGCCGTCTGCTTCAGCTGGCTGGGGCGAGGGCCGCTGATGGCGGCGCGGCGCGCGGAGGAGCTGCTGCGTGCCGCGCTCCGGGTGCCGGACCGGATTCCATACGCCGACAAACGGGGGGTGCGGGCGGTGTTGCCACCGGTCCGGGAGCGGCTCGCCGAGCTGGCGGAAGTGCACGCGCGGGCCGTGGCTCTCGAAGGCTGGCCGGAGTCGCTCGAGCGGGCGCCCTTCCGGGCTGTCGACCACAGCGGTGTGTTCGGGCTCGAGGGGCTGCCCCGCGCGGACGGCGTGGTGAGCGAGCTCGTCGCCGGCGGCGCGGTGAGCGGGGATGTACGGGCCGTCGCCGGGCCCGATCTTCATCTGGTGACCGCGCGGGGGCTGCTCGTCCTGGACTCGCGGTTGATGACGGGGTGGGGGCTGACGACCGCCGGGCGGGACGAAGTGTCCGTACCGGTGCGGAAGCCGGGGGACACGGAGGTGCAGGGCGGGCTGTTCTGACCGTCGAGGGCCCGGGCCGACACCGCGGGACGGGACGGTCGAGAGACGGATCCCTTTCGGATCCCGTACCGCAAGAGGGTGGACGTGCGGCACGGACGCGACTGATCGTGATGACATGAGCGATCACCCCATTGCCCCTGTCGCCGCCCATGAACCCCCGTACTACGCCGTCGTCTTCACCTCCGTGCACACCGAGGTGGACAGCGGGTACGGCGAAACCTCCGAGCGGTTGGAGGAACTGGTCAAGGACGTCCCCGGGTACCTCGGGATGGACCACGCCCGAACCCCGGGCGGGCTCTCGATCACCGTCGGGTACTTCCGGGACCTGGCCGCCATCGAGGAGTGGCGGAGCGATCCGGAGCACCGCGCGGCCCAGAGGAACGGGCGCGCGCACTGGTACGAGACGTACACGCTGCACGTCGCCAAGGTCGAGCGCAGCCATACCTTCCAGCGGACGGAGAACTGAGCGATCCGCCGCGAGCTCCCTCCCTGAGGCACCGTCACCTCTCAGTCCGCGCACGGGGCCTTCAGAAGCGGACCTGCTCACCCACGTCGCTTGGTCGTCCCCGCAGCGAGGTCACGGCCCGCGGAGGCCGGGTCCATGCAGGGCCTTCCCAGGAGTTCCCTGAGAGCTGCCTGTGCATTTCTCAGGGAAATCACAGATAGGAGAAAGGGCTCTCTCAGAGGCCCCCGACAAGGTGTCCACCATGACCACGACCTCGCCCCAGGGGCGCTCCGAACTGCTGAGGCCGGACGGGAGCCCCGTCCGAGTGCTGGTGGTGGACGACGAGCTGTCCATCACCGACCTGCTCTCCATGGCCCTCCGCTACGAAGGCTGGCGGATCCGCAGCGCGGGTGACGGACAGGGCGCCATACAGACCGCCCGTGAGTTCCGGCCCGACGCCGTGGTCCTGGACATGATGCTCCCGGACATGGACGGCCTGACCGTCCTGGGGCGGCTGCGGCGCGAACTGCCGGATGTACCGGTTCTATTCCTCACGGCCAAGGACGCCGTCGAGGACCGGATCGCGGGTCTGACCGCCGGCGGCGACGACTATGTCACCAAGCCGTTCAGCCTCGAAGAGGTCGTGGCCCGACTGCGTGGGCTGATCCGGCGGTCCGGTGCCGCCGACCGCCGTTCCGACTCCGTGCTCGTCGTCGGTGACCTCACCCTGGACGAGGACAGCCACGAAGTGTCGCGGGCCGGCCAGGGCATTCACCTCACCGCCACCGAGTTCGAACTGCTCCGCTTCCTGATGCGCAACCCGCGGCGGGTGCTCAGCAAGGCGCAGATCCTGGACCGTGTGTGGTCGTACGACTTCGGCGGGCAGGCCAACGTCGTCGAGCTCTACATCTCGTACCTGCGGCGGAAGATCGACGCCGGGCATGAGCCGATGATCCACACGAGGCGCGGCGCCGGCTATCTGATCAAGCCCGCTGCGTCATGAGCACGCGGCGACGGCCGCGTACGCAGAAGCGGGGACGACAGCCGCGCACGCTGCGGACACGGCTCGTCGTCTCGGCGGTGGCGTTGATCGCCGTGGTGTGCGCGGTGATCGGCACGGTGACGACGATCGCGCTGAGCCGGCATCTCGACCACCAGAAGAACGCCCAGGTCATCGTGGCCGGTCGGCGTGCCGCGGGGCTCATCGGTTCCCAGAACGCCGCGAGTTACCAGCTCGCCACCGGCGACCCGGTGATGGCGATCGGCGGCTTCAACGGCAGCGACCCGTCGCCGACTCTGGCCCAGTTCCAGAAGTACGTGGCGCAGGGCAGGATCCGCTACTTCATCGCCGGCGGCTTCGGCGGCGGTGGCGGCAACATCGGGTCCGACGTCGGCTCACAGATCAGTTCGTGGGTGGAGAAGAACTTCAAGAAGGTCACGGTGGGTTCGGCCACCTTCTACGACCTCACGCAGAAGTCAGCCGGCTGACGGTTCGTGTCCCCAGCGGTGGCCCCGGCACTCGTGCCAGGGCCACCGCTCTTGCGTGCCGGAACGACCGCGCCGATCTGGGGCCGGTGGCAGTGGAGTTGCCGGATGGGCCGCAAGGGGAAGGCTCGGAGGGGACCGTCGCCCCCGAGGTGTCACGGTCCTGCGCATCCGCCGGGCGCCTAGCATCGTGAGCAGGTCGCAGAGTCGAGGAAGGTACGCCATGGTGAAGGCAGCCCAGCGGGCGGAGCGTTTGGCGCGTACCAGCGTCTGGCTGGAGGGCAAGGGGCCCCGGGGCGGAGGCTCGCGTGGCGGCGGCCAGCCGTCGGGCCTGGACCGCGACCGGATCACCGAGGTGACCGTACGGCTGCTGGACGCGGAGGGACTGCCGAAGTTCTCCATGCGCCGATTGGCCGCCGAGCTGAACGTGACCGCGATGTCGGTCTACTGGTACGTGGACACCAAGGACGATCTGCTGGAACTGGCGCTGGACGCGGCCTTCGGCGAGATGCGGCTGCCCGCCGCCGACTCGGGCGAGGACTGGCGCGACCGACTGCGGGCGCTCGCCGTCGAATACCGAGCGCTGCTGGTGCGCCACCCCTGGTTGTCGCCGCTGGCCGGCACGTTCCTCAACATCGGCCCCCACGCGGTCGGCTTCTCGCTCGCCGTGCAGCGGGTGATCCGGCTGACCGGGCTGCCCGCACGCGGCCAGATGGGCGCGATCTCCGCCGTCTTCCAGTTCGTGTACGGCTTCGGCACGATCGAGGGCCGCTTCATCGAGCGCTGCGCGGCGGCCGGGCTGAGCCAGGACGAGTACTTCCGCCACGCCATGAGCGCGGTGACGGAGAGTCCGGACCTGAGCGAGGTCGTGCACCACGCCGCAGACCTCATGGAGGCCCGCGGCGGCGACACGGTGGAGGAGATGCGCGAGCGGGACTTCACGTTCGCGCTGGAGACGCTGATCGCGGGGATCGAGGCGATGATCGTGCGGGGGTAGCCCCCGGCGGCCGGGGAGCGGTCAGTCGTCCGACGGCACCAGGCGCGCCGGGAAGCCGCCCGTCGCCACCGGACCCCATCGCACCGGGGTGACCCGGATGATCGACTTGCCTTGCTTGACCATGGCCGCCCGGTACTCGTCCCAGTCCGGGTGCTCGCCCGCGATGTTGCGGTAGTACTCGACGAGCGGTTCGACGGAGTCCGGGGTGTCGAGGACCTCGGCCGTGCCGTCGATCTGGACCCAGGGCCCGTTCCACTCGTCGCTGAGCACGATCAGGCTGACCTGCTCGTCCCGCTTGGCGTTGCGGGTCTTGGCGCGCTCCGGGTACGTGGAGACCACGATCCGCCCGGAGTCGTCGACCCCGCAGGTCAGTGGCGAGCCCTGAGGGCTTCCGTCGGCGCGCCGCGTCAGCAGGATGGCGCGGTGACGGGGGCGTACGAAGTTCAGCAGTTCGTCCAGCGTCACGGCGGTGTTCGTCGCGATGTTCGGTGCCATGGAGGCAGCCTAGGGGCAGCGGCGCCGGATGTGGGTGACCCTGCTGTGCCTACGCCTGGGGCAGCGAGTCGCCCTGCACCGCCTGGATGTCCAGTTCGACCTTGAGAGTGGTACCGACCAAGGCGACGCCCGCATGGAGCACCTGGTTGTAGTTCATCGCGAAGTCCTCCCGGCGCAGTTCCGTCGTCGCACGGAAGGCCGCTCGGGTGCCGCCCCACGGGTCGGAGCCGGTGCTGAGGTAGGCGAGGTCCAGGTCGACCAGACGTACGAGACCACGCATGGCCAGTTCGCCGTGGACCGTCCAGCGGTCGGCGCCGGCGGCCGTCAGGTCCGTCGAGCGGTACGTGATCTCCGGGTACCTCTCGACGTCCAGGAAGTCGGCAGACCGCAGGTGGTTGTCGCGCATCCCGTTGCCGGTGTCGATCGACGCGGCGCGGATGACGGCCTCGACGCGGGACTTCGTCACGTCGTCCGGGGCGATCTCGATGCGTCCGGCGAACTCGGTGAAGCGGCCGTGCACGCTGGAGATCCCCAGGTGCTGGGCGACCGCGCCCACGGAGGAGTGCGCCGGGTCGATGGTCCACGGCCCGGGCGGCGGCAGCTCGGTGCCGCCCTGACGCGCCAGCGTCACGGTCCCGACCTCGGCCCGACCACTCGCCGTGACGATCGCGCTGGACGCGGCGGGCGCGTACCCGACCGCGGTCACGATCACGGTGTACGCGCCGGGGGTCAGCGCGGTCGCGTCCCGTACGACCCCGTCCCCGTCGGCCTCGGCGCGCACCACCTGGCTACCGGTCATGTCGGTCACGGTGACGACCGCGTGCGACACGGCCCATCCGTCCCGCGTACGGATCCGTGCGGTCAGTCCCATCGTGTGGTCTCCCTCTAAATCCTTGAATATCCCCGTAGAACACTAAAAAAACCGGCCCGTGGGGGCGCACCGCACGTCAACAGCGCGCCCGCCACGAGCCGGGTCCGGCTACTCGCCCGGGTGGGCCAATTCGATGTCGTGGTCGTCGACGCCTCGGCCGTTCACCGTCACCGCCGTCGCCACCGGCGGGTAGCCCGTCGCGATGACCGTGTACTCGCCATTGTTCAGGTCGGTGAAGGCATACGCACCGTCCGGACCGGTCGTGGCCGTGCCGACCACGTTGCCCGCCGCGTCGACCAGCGTCACGCGGGCGTCCCCGAGGGGGCCGTGCGGGGCCCGCACGACGCCCTCGACCTGGGCGCCGGAGTCGAGGTCGACCTCGATCCTGGTGACCCCGGTGGCCCCGATCTCCACGGGCAGGGCCCGCGGCCGGTGTCCGGCGGCGTTCACCGCGAGGGTCACGGCGCCCGGCACCAGCTCGGCGAAGGAGAACTCGCCCTGCTCGCCGGTGGTGGCGGTGGCCAGGAGATCGCCGCGGATGTCGGTGACGATCACCATCGCGTCCTTGACCGGCAGGCCGGTCTCGACGGCCCGCACCACTCCGCGCAGTCCGCTGGTGCCGCTGAGCAGGATGTCGTACGACACCGGGTCCTCGTTGACGACGACCGTCGAGGCCTGCGGCTGGAAGCCGTCGGCGGAGGCGATCAGGACGTAGCTGCCGGCGCCCGGCGCGTCCACGGCGTAGGAACCGTCGACCCCGGCGACCGACCGGCCCAGCTGACGGCCCCCGAGGGAGATCAGCGTGACGGCGGCCCGCGCCACCGGTGCGCTCTCGGCGCCACGGACGAAGCCGTGGACAGGGACGCCGCCGCTCTCACCGGCGGAGGTGGGCGGGGCCAGGGTGGCGACCGCGGCCAGCCTCTGTGTGCCGTCGGGGGCGGTCTCTGTGCTCGCCACCGCCCAGCTCGGGACCTTCTCCTCGATGGGCGCGGAAGCCTCGGCGGCGGCCACCGGCGCCTTCTCGGGCTCGGACTCGGAAGCCGCGGCCTGCGCCAGAGCGCCCCTGGTCCTCAGCGGGACCTCCTTGATGAACAGGGTGATCACCAAGGCGAGGAACGCCATGCCGGCGGCGATCAGGAAGACGTCGGCGATGGCGTGGCCGTACGCGCTCTCGATGACCGTGCGCAGCGGCTTGGGCAGCTTCCCCAGGTCCGGGATGGCGCCGTCGGAGCCCGCTTTGGCGGCGAGTCGCGCGTACTTGGGGCTGAGGTCGGCGAGGCCGTCCTGGACGTAGTCGGTGATCCGGTGGGTCATGATCGCGCCGAGGGCGGAGACGCCGATCGCACCGCCGAGGGAGCGGAAGAAGGTGACCGTGGAGCTGGCCGAACCGAGGTCCTGGGGTTCCACCTGGTTCTGTGTGGACAGCACCAGGTTCTGCATCATCATGCCGATGCCGAGACCCATCAGCGCCATGAAGACGGCCATCCTCCAGTAAGGCGTGTCGTAGCGGATGGTGCCCAGCAGACCCAGGCCGGCGGTGACGAGCACGCCACCAGTGACCAGCCAGGCCTTCCACTTGCCGGTCTTGGTGATGACCTGACCGGAGACGGTGGAGGAGACGAACAGGCCGCCGATCATGGGGATCGTCAGCACACCGGACATCGTCGGGGACTCGTCCCGTGCCAGCTGGAAGTACTGGGCGAAGAACACCGTGCCGGTGAACATCGCGACACCCACGAAGAGCGAGGAGAGCGACGACAGGGTGATGGTGCGGTTGCGGAACAGACGCAGCGGAATGATCGGCTCGGCGGCCCGGGACTCGACGAGGATGAAGATCAGTCCGAGGACGACCGCACCGGCCACCATGGTGTAGGTCTGCCACGACACCCAGTCGTACTTGTCACCGGCGAAGGTGACCCAGACCAGCAGCAGGGAGACGGCGGCGGAGATGAAGAACGCGCCGGCCCAGTCGACCTTCACGTCCCGCTTCATCACGGGCAGGTGCAGGGTCTTCTGCAGCACGATCAGCGCGACGACCGCGAAGGGGACACCGACATAGAAGCACCAGCGCCAGCCGAGCCACGAGGTGTCGGTGATGACACCGCCGATCAGCGGTCCGCCGACGGTGGCGACGGCGAAGGTGGCGCCGAGGTAGCCGGAGTAACGACCGCGCTCGCGCGGGGAGATCATCGCGGCCATGACGATCTGCGCCAGCGCGGACAGACCGCCGACGCCGACGCCCTGGACGACCCGGCAGGCGATGAGCATGCCGGGGTTCTGCGACAGGCCCGCAGCCATCGAACCGAGTACGTAGATGACCAGGGCTATCTGGACGAGCGCCTTCTTGCTGTACAGGTCCGCGAGCTTGCCCCACAGGGGGGTGGTCGCGGTCATGGCCAGCAGGGAGGCGGTGACGACCCAGGTGTAGGCCGACTGGCCTCCGCCGAGGTCGCCGATGATGTGCGGCAGCGCGTTGGAGACGATCGTGGACGACAGGATCGCCACGAACATGCCGAGCAGCAGCCCGGACAGGGCCTCCATGATCTGCCGGTGCGTCATCGGAGCGCCGACCGGGAGGCCTCCCCCGTGCTTGGCGTGAGCCCGCACACCGGCTGGTGTGGTCGTTGCCATGGGCTTCCTTTTTCCGTTCGTTATGCGGGTGTACGGGTGGTCTGGTCTGCAACGGATTGCGTCGCTGGGGCGAGTTGCATGAGCCGGGGCGCGGAGCGGCAGTCGCCGAAGCTCGCCCGCAGCCGCGCCATCAGCAGGATGAGCTGGTCGACGTCGTCCTCCGGCCAGTCGCTCAGCCGCTCGGCGAGCAGTTCGGTGGTCCGCCGGGACAACTCGTCGAGCTGGATCCGGCCGCGGACCGTCAGGCGCAGGATGCGGGAGCGTTTGTCCGCGGGATCGGGGGAGCGCTCGATCCAGCCGTGGTCTGCGACCTGCGCGACGTGGCGGCTCGTGACGGAGATGTCGACAGAGAGCAACTCCGCGAGCTTGCTCATGCGCATGTCCCCGAAGCGGCCGAGCAGTGTCAGTACGGCGGCGGAGCCGCCCGGGCAGTCGGGCGGCAGGATCCGCCCCATGTCCCGCGTCACGGCGCCAATGGCGCCGAGCTGACGCGCCAGCTCTGCGTATTGCGCTCGCTCGGCCATCACCCCTCCCAGTATCGTTGCTTGGGGCAACCATAAAACTGTTGGTTGCCGCAGGCAAACTAAGCCGGGGCTCCTGGACTAAAAACTTGGCAAAGGCAAGTATTGGCAAACGTAAACCCCCAGGTGGATCGCGTGTGCTCGGCAGAGTCCGTACAGGGAGGTCACAGCCCGGTGCTCCGCGACCCGGCGATAGTGGGGCACCCGCACTTGGGCAGCCTCCCCGTTTTCGCTAGGGTCTCGGGCCATGGCTAACACCCAGGGCCCCCAGGGCAACTACGACCCCGCCGGCAGCACGCAGATGTTCCGTGCGTTCGTCGACGAGGCCCCTCAGAACCGTCCGTCGGCGTCCGCCTCGTCAGGGCCGCGCGTCGGCCTGATCGTGGGCGTCATCGCCGTCGTGGTGATCGTCGCCGCGGTCGCCTGGCTGGCGCTGAAGTAGTACGAGCAGGGCGAGGCCCTACGTCCACTGGACGGACACGTCCCGCGTCTCGATGTGCCGAGCGGCACACGCCACGCGTCGACGCACACGCCTTGTCAAGGGTCTTAGTCCTGGGCATTGTTGAGCCATGACGCTGAGCCCTGCCCTCTTAGGGCGCGAGTACCTGCGCGTGTCCGATGACCGCTCCAAGCAGCGCCGTTCGGTCACAGAGCAGCACGACGACAACGTCACGGCGACGGCCGAGCACGGAATCGTGCTCGGCCAGCCGTACGACGGCGACAACGACCGCAGCGCGTCGCGGTTCGCCACGAAGCGGCGCGATGACTTCGAGCAGCTGCTCGCCGACCTGCGCAGCGGGCCGACCGGCCGTGACAGCGAGTTCGGCGCGGACGTCCTGGTCCTGTGGGAGAACTCGCGCGGCTCGAGGCGGGTCTCCGAGTGGGCCATCCTGATCGAGCTGCTCGAGGAGAAGGGCGTCCAGGTCTTCATCACGACCGACGACCGCCTGTACAACCCGGCTCGCCCCGCCGACCGGAAGGTGCTCCAGTCGGCCGCCATCGACTCGGAGCAGGAAGCCCTCAAGACGTCCGCCAGGACGCGCCGCACGGCCGCCGCCGAGGCCGCCAAGGGCCGACCGCACGGGCGCCCGCCGTTCGGCTTCCGCGGCGAGTACGACCCGAAGACCGGCAAGCTCATCACTTGGCTGCCGGACACGACGCTCGTGCCCGACTCGAAGCAACCGAGCGGCCAGATCGCGAAGTGCAACATCGTCCGTGAGGTCTTCGCCCGCCTGCGCGCCGGCCACTCGCTCCTGTCGGTCTCGGAGGACTTCAAGCGACGCGGCATCCTCAACGAGAGCGGCACGCCCTACACGGGCCCTCATATCCGGAGCATGGCCCTGCGTGCCGCCTACGCCGGGAAGCGCGTCCACCAGGGCCAGGTCACCGACGGCACCTGGGAAGGGCTCGTCGACGAGGAGACCTTCTACACCGTGCAGCGCACTCTCACTGCGCCTGGCCGTGCCATTAAGAACGACGGCAAGGCAGTGCACGAGATCTCACGCATCATCAGGTGCGGCGTCTGCGGAGACGTCCTGAAGGCCATCATGCGCCCGGGCGTGGGCGGCGCGAAGAATCCGCGGTACCAGTGCGCCATTCGCTCGTGCGTCAGGATCGATAAGGCGGAGACCGACGAGGTGGTCGTCGGCGCGATGCTTGCCTACCTGACGAGCGACACGGTGTACCGCGACTTCGCAGCGAGCCCGGGCGACTCGGAGAAGGCTGCGAAGCTGCGCGCCGACGTGGCCGCGATGCGTGCGGAGAAGGACGTGATGGAGGCTGCGGAGCCTGCCTCGCTCGCGGAGGCACGGATGATCGCGCGGGGCTTGGAACGTCTGGAGGCGGACATCGCTCGCCTTGAGGCCGAAGTGCGCGACCTGACCTTGCCCGCTGCCTTGAGCGACCTCATCCAGCCCGGCGCCAACGTCGTACGGAGGTGGGAGGCCGCACCAATCAGTGCGCGACGCGCTGTGGCGCGACTGCTGCTCACGCCTTCCGTCCTGGGGGAAGTGCGTGTGCACCGGATCGGCAGCGGGCGATGGCGAAACATCGCTGCGGTCGACCGGATCGAGTGGTATCGAGAAGACGGGAATGTGACGTAACTCACGCCACTTCGGATCGTAAGAGGATGCCCGATAAAGTTCGACGGAGTACGAAGATGTCCGAATTTCAAAAGCGAAGTCCGAGAAAATAAAAGGAAATACGAGGAAATTCGACGGGTCGGATGTCGTGGAATTGTGCACGACGGAGGAACCCCTCTGACCTGCTGGAATTCGTACCACCAGAGCCTTAGCCTCTAAGGAATCCGCGTTGGATTTGCACGGCCGTTCGCCGTGGAAGTCTGGGTCAAAGCGTGAACGGCAGGGGGCTCGATGGAGTCGTGGCGGCAGGCGCGCTCAAGGCTCGGCAATTTGGAACGCGCCTATCGGGGCAAGGCGCGGCCGACGGAAGTTCAGAAGGAAATCGACGAACTCCGTGCGAGCCTGCGCGTAAGCATTCAGTAGGTCGTGATCGGCTGCGGTGTCTGACGATGTGAC
>NZ_JAYWVC010000225.1:0-12286 GCF_036281785.1 Streptomyces chiangmaiensis
TAGCTGCTCGCGGTGGCTCCACATGCGCTGCCAACGGTCATGGGCCGCCTGAATACCCGCCGCTGTGTCCGAAGGCGGTTCCGTAGACATGTCCGTCGCCATGAGGGCCCCTTTGCGTTCACCAGCCGGTCTCGTGCTGTCCGGCGGGTGGCGACATTACCGCCGAGTATCCGGGGTTGTGGAGGGGGCGAGGCCCATCGTTTTCGGGCCGTTGCTGGTCAACGGCCCGGACTCGGGCAGGATGCCCGTCCCGGGCAGCGAGACGACCGGCGCGGGCACGAGGACCACCGGCTTGTTCGTCGCCCCCGCACCGCCGGGCGCGCGGGACGGGCCGAGGGAGAGTGTGGCGGACGGTGTGGACGGGGTGCGGGAGCGACCCGGGCTCGGCCGACGAGGGCCGGACGGCTTCGGCTCGGGCTTCGGGTCTTGAACGGGTCGACCACTTGGGGTGACGCTCGATCAGGGGCCGCACGTACCGGCTGCAGCAGTTGTTGTTGAGGCGGAAGGCGTCGCCTTGAGCGGCCTGGCCGTAGCGCCGGCGCAGGAGCTCGAAGAGCATCCCGATACCAACGGCGGAAGCCTTCGGCGACGCAGTTGGCGGTCAGTGCCTTCAGGTGCCGCAGCATCCATGAGGAACCTGGAACGCCTCGAACCACTGCGGGATGGACTGGCCGGGGTCGATGGCGGGCTGCTGGACGGGCTGGATGCCGCCCAGGCCGGGCAGTTGCGCCACCAGATCCGAGCGCAGCAGATGGGCCGGCGTCGCTGCGTCGATTTTGTCGTTCTTCAGCCGGGCCGAGGCGATCGCCTTGCACTGCAAGCGGTGGGCCGTGTGCGAGTCGAAGCCGTGGTCCTGGAACAGTTCGATGAGCCGGCCCCAGCCGAACGCGGCCTCGAATGCCACCGGCGTACCCTCCGGAAGGTCCCCGATCACTCCCAGTACGGCCTCTCTACCGTTGGGCACGTTCCGGCTTCACCGCCGTCCGGCCGCCCTCGTCCTTCACAGCGATCTGCGACCGGCGACAGTGCACATCAATCCCCATATAAGCCCTCATCACGGGCCTCCTGACCGGGACTTGGCTCCCCCTCAGAAGAGCGTTCCGCACGGACAGGAAGGGGAAGCCCCAGCCCTCACAGGGTCAGGTCAGCTGAAAGGCACGGTGAGACAGGCGAGCCGCGGCCCAGCCATTCCAGCCTCGCCGGGCTTCGTCGCCGTCCCGTGCTCGTGGATGACCACGGACTGGGCCTCGCCCGGCCGGAAGTCCCAGTCATAACTGGATTCGGCGGTGGCACGGCCCTGGGCGTCGGTCCTGAAGTCCAGCCACACCTCGTTCTCGCGGTTCGCGTAAGCAGGGTCGGTGGAAGGCTGGTGCGGGTCCTTGACGTTCTGGTAGTGCGGACCCGAGGCATCCGGGGTGCGGCCACACGGCTTGCTGTGCACATGCGCTCCGTATGTGCGGTTCGGGAGCAGCCCGCTCACACTGAGCCGAACACTGGTGGCCGCGCCGTCGACGCGCCCGTCCACCTGCTCGGCGACGGAGATGAAAGCGCCCACGGGCACCGTCTTCGAGTCGTACGTCAGCGGTTTCGACGGATCGAACGGGGAAGTCGGCGGCACGAACTGCCCCTCCACCCTCACCGCGCGGGAGTCGTCAGACACGAATGCCGATGTGGTCGGCACCGCGAGCAATGCTGTGACGGCAAGGGCGCCGGAGGCTTTGCGAAGAATCCTCATGAACGGTCTCCTTCGACGAAGCGTGAATCAGCGGTCCACCGTGGTGGCCGTCCCACCGTACCGGCCAGCGATTCCGCGCCACGTGTTGAAGGCGTCCGTTAGAGTGAAGCAGTCGGTCAGAGGGCTTTCGCGGCACGCCCACGGGGGACGATCGCGGAGCCGGGTCCGGTGTAGCGGCCCTGCCGCAGCGCCGCCTCCACCTGCGGCACGATGGACCACATCACTGTGCGGGACTTCGCCTGGATGTCGGGTGCGGCTTCGATGAGCGTGTCCAGCAGCCACGGCGGCGACCCGGACAGCTGGTAGTCCGCCGGCGTGAACCGGCCCAGCCGCACGACAGCCGGCAGATTCTGACGGCTGGACAGGCCGAACAACTGCGTAGCCTCCTGCAGGCCGACCAGCGGCGGCAACTCATCCACGCTCTGCGCCCACACACCGGGCTCCTGGGCGGCCACCAGCTGCTGCAGTCGCGCGGGTCGAGGACTGATCGGAGCGCGCTACCCTCTCGGCCATGTCAGAGACCAGGCGAAGACTGGTGCGGGCCTTCTGGGCCGTTGACCGCCTCCTTGGCGGCGAGCGCCCGCCGACACGCACACAGAAGTTCACGGCCCGGCATCCGGTCATCCTGTCACTTCTGACGGGAGCAGTGTGGGCTACCTACTTCCTGTTGCTCCCAGACGCGCAGCCGTCGGACTACGTCATCGCGCCGATCGGCGGCCTTCTGCTCGGCGGGATCTTCGGGTTCACGGCACTGTACGAGAGGCGTCGGCAGCGTCGTCTGCGACGGCTGGGGCTGTGGGACGGCTCGTGAGAGAGGCATCCCAGACATGAAGACCACGATCTACAGCTGGACTGTCAGGAGTTCGATCCGGGTGTGGCCGTTGTGGGCCTCGGGCCCCCGATGCTTGCTGCCTTGAGCCGTCCGCTTCCGCCGTCTTGCACTGCTGTTGATGTCAGTCGTGTATGTCAGAGGCTCCCGACAGCGCTACCAGGCCGGTCGCGGATCCCGAAGAGCAGGAGGGGTCTGCTCAGGGAGGCCGCGCCCCGTGTCTGTTCGCAGCAGAAGCCCAGGGTCTGGTGGGTAATCCTCATTCGGCGGAGCCGGATCATGGAACCGTTGCGTGCGCGGGAGAGGGATCTCCACAAGCTTGCCGTCGTGGATCATCCACAGACCGAAGCAATCGTCATCCTGGTCGTGAATCAGAACCTGCACGCTTTCCGGACAGGGCCAGGGAAGCGACTCCAGATGCTTCAGCAGCCCGGACCGCGAGTGCATCCGCTCGAACTCCGTGGCCCATCCGGTGCCGAAGGAGCCGACCCATTGGCTTTGGACTGGTACGAACCAGCCGCGCCAACTGCGCTCCTCATCATCTCGGGTGAGAGGTTCCATGATCTCCTCTGCGCCCAGCGCGAGCACGATGACCTGTGCGAATCTGCTCATACCGCAGTATCACGGCTCGGCTTCGGGCGGGACCAGCGGTTATTACTGTTGTTGGTCGCTGACCGGGCCTTTGCTGATGGCCGGCAGCAGCGCGCCTGTCACCGCGATGACCAACCCGCCGAGGGCGAGCATGGCCAGCTGGGGCGCGTGGTAGACGGCGATGTCCGAGGTGGGCACGGTCATGCCGATGGCATCGCCCATGAGCGGCGTGACGTACCGGTGCAGGGCGACCCCGGCCGGGACCGCCGCCGCGCCGGCGAGCAGGCCGATTCCGGCGACCGAGGTGACGACCATGGTCACGGTCTGACGAGGGGCCATGCCCAGGGCCCTGAGGACGCCGAGATCGTGGACGCGGTCGCGGGTGTCGAGGACGACCGTGTTGAGCACGCCCAGGCCCGCGACCGCGACGAGCATCAGGGTGAGCATCCCGATCAGCGCGTCCATGGTCACGATCACATCGGAGGTGTTGCCGGTGTTGGCCTGGGCGACGGCGCCGACCGGGTCCAGTGCGGCGTTGAGCGAGGTCACGTAGTGCGCCAGATCCGTCCCCGGTTTCGTCTCCACGTTGTACCGGCCCGGTTGCGCGTCGACTCCCAGCGCCGCGAGGGTCGAGGTCCGGGTGAGGAGTTCCATGCCCTCGCCCTCGGTGAAGAACGCCTCGCCGACGATCCGCACCGAGGTCTGCCGCCCCTGCTCCGTCAGGGTCACCGTGTCCCCGACACGGATTCCGGCGGCCTTCAGGAACCGGGTTGTGACCACCGCCTGGCCCGGGCCGTCGAGCCAGCTCCCCGAGACCATCTGGGGGCGGCCCACGACGCATCGCCCTGGTATGCCACCACGGTGGTGGCGCTGGTGATCCCGGACGCGCTGACCTTTGCCTGGGCCGTGCCGTAGAAGCGACTGGTCCCCTGCTGCGCACGGAGTGTGGCGGCGATCTCCGCCGGGTCGGCCTTCGGCGCGTCGGACTCGCCGCCCACGTGGACCACCTGGGCGCCGGGCGGCCCCTGCCCGCCGCCGGTTTCCACCACGACCGAACCGGCCGAGTCGAGCATGCGGCCCGACTGGACGGCCCCGAGCGTCAGGGCGAGCCCGACCCCGAAGGTCACGGTGGCGGCGCCGAAGGCGACCGCGGCGGCCGTCGTCGCCGAACGCGCCGGGCGGGCGAAGGGGTTCGCCAGCCCGAGGCTGACCGCGCGCGGCAACGGCAGCCGTCCCGTCAGCCGCCGGGCCAGGCGCCCCCGACCGGCGCCGGGCGTACGCCCGACGGTGATCGCCTCCACGGTGCGCAGTCGGCCGGCGCGCAACGCGGGCACCAGAGCGGCGCCGGCGACCAGGGCGAGGGCCGCGGCGGGCACGACGGCGTCGATCCACACGGGAATCGACGCTGCCGGGCCGCCGAAGGCGGTGCCGACCTCCCCGAGTACCGGAACGGCCAGCAGGTTGCCCAGAACCAGCCCCAGGGCGCAGCCGGCCGCCGCCGGGATCAGCGCCTGCCCGATGTAGGCCCGTACGACCTGCGCCGGGGTGAAGCCGAGGGACTTGAGGATGCCGATGCGCCGGGTCGCGGCGCCGACCGCGCCGCTGACCACGATGCCGATGACCAGAACCGACAGGAGCAGTCCGAGGACACCGAAAGCGGCAAGGAACGGCACAAACGCCATCGCGTTTGCGGTCTCCTGTTGCTTGACGGTCAGATAGGAGTGCGACCCGGTCAACGCGTCCTTCGGCACTGCCGCGGTGATCGCGGCGCGGTCGGCGGCCACCTGGGTGTCCGTACCCGCGTGGCGGAAGCGATAGAGCATCTCGTACGTGAGTGGGCCGCCCGTCGCGGTCAGCGCCTCGGCCTGCGCGGGAGTCACCCAGGCATCCGCGGTGCCGGTCACCGACCGGGCGATGCCGACCACGGTCAGCGTGGGGCTGCCCGGCGCGGCGGGGAGTGTCAGCCGCGCGCCCGGTTGTACGGGCACCCGGTCGTAGGCCATCACGATCTGGCCGGGGCGGGTGGCCCACGCGCCCGCGACCAGGCTCAGCCCGTCGACGCGGCCTGCGGCATCCGCCCGGCCGACGACGGTCATCGGCGGCAGATCGACACCGGCCGGAAGTATCTCCGAGCGCGACGCCGTGCGCGGGCGGACCGAAAGGGTCCGGAAGGGTCCGGCCGCCGCGGTCACACCGGACGCGTGGGCGGTTGCCGCAAGCTTCGAGGCCGTCACCTTCGTCCCGTCGAACTGCACGGTCAGGTGGGCGCCGTGCTGCTTGGCGAAGGCGTGGTCGAAGGGTGCCTGGGATGCGACGAGCAGTCCGGCGGCGAGCACCGACGCGGTGACGGCCATGAGCGTGGTCAGGATCATCACCGCGGTCTGGACGCGCCGCCGCCCGACTCCGGCGCGTACCGCCCGGCCGAGGGCGCTCATCGGGCCACCGCCGCCGCGTGCTCGGTGTCCTGCACGATTCGGCCGTCGACCAGCTCGACGGTCTGGGTCGCGCAGGACTCGGCAAGGCCCAGATCGTGGGTGACCAGGATGATCGTCTGCCCCTCCGCGTTGAGTTCGGTCAGCAGTTCCCGGACCTCCTCGCCGGAGGCGGTGTCCAGCGCGCCCGTGGGCTCGTCGGCCAGCAGCAGGGCCGGACGGTTCATCAGGGCCCGGGCGACCGCGACCCGCTGACGCTCCCCACCGGACAGCCTGCCGGGGTAGGCGCCGGTGTGCCGGTCGATGCGGAGGTACTCCAGCAGACCGGCGGCACGCCTGCGGGCCTCGGCCCGGGGCAGGCCCGCCAACTGCCCGGGCAGCAGCACATTGTCGGTGACCGTCAGGTCGTCCAGGAGGTTGAAGAACTGGAAGACCATGCCGATCTTGGCCCGCCGGTACTCCGCCGATCTGGCCTCGCTCAGCTCGTCCACCCGCAGTCCGTCGACCGTGACGCTGCCCGCGCTCGGCCGGTCGAGTCCGGCGATCAGATTGAGCAGCGTCGACTTGCCGCTGCCGGACGGCCCCAGAACGGCGAGTGCCTCTCCGGCGCGCACGCTCAGTGTCACGTCGGCGAGAGCCGGCGGCCCCTCCCCGTACGCCCTGGTCACATCACGGATGTCGATGACGGGCGCGGTCGCTGCCACGGTGCCTCCACAGGCCGGTGGTTGACGGTTCGGCCCGAAGGTAGGGGCCGGGCCGTGCCCGGGGCGTCGCCTGCGAAGGCGAGATGGGCTGCCGTCCCTGGGTGACCCGCCGGTCGCGTCATCCCTGCGATGTACGCGGGGGATGTAGCACCCGTCCACAGCGGGAGGGATGTGGCCGGGTTCGGGGCTTGCCACACTGTGCACATGGGCGGGGCTGTTCGGGCAGAGATCGTGGAGCGGTGGAGGACAGGTGTCGCGGCGCTGCGGCGCTGGAGCCCGCTGCCGCGTCCGTCCCGGTGGATGTGGGCCGCCGACGCGATCCTTGCCTTCGTCCTCGTCGGCTGCACGCTGGGCACTGCCCTCAGGCAGGGCAGCAGCGACGTTCCGGTTCCGCCGGATCTGGTGCCGACACCGCCGCCGGTGCCGACGCCGGGCACCGCGCCGGCTGCTCCGCTCCCGTCGGTGGGTGTGGCGCAGCACCTCGAAACCCACGTGGCCCGGATCCTGGCCAAGCTCCGCCTGCGCGACCGCGCCCAGGCCGTCGTCGTGGCCTACGAGACGGGACTGATCACGCCGGGGGCAGGCGCCCCAGCGGCGGAGCCGCAGACGGGGAGCACCAGCGAGTCCGTTGGCGGCGCAGCGACACACAACTCGTAGAGGTCGCTCCACCACTGACAACCTCGGTTGTCCCAGATCCGGTAACCGCCCGGTACGCCCCTGGCAACAGAGCGTCTCCTGCGAACGGTCCCCCTGTTCGCGGTGCCGCCCTTAGAGCCGTCCATCAGCGAGTCGTCCCCGACGCGTGACAATGCGCGGGCTGCGGCCGGCCGGCGAGGCGGTATGCAGCTGTCGGCCCGCGCGCTTTCCAACTCCTTGCACGGACTCAGGGGCCGACAAGTACTGCGGCAGCAGCGTCGAACAGGTCGTTGAGCGCGTCGAAGGCTGCAGCGTCGGCGAGCCCCTTGGGCTCCCAAGTCTCCGCAGCCAGCGAGTCCATGACGACGAGGCCGGCGGCGAAGGCGATGCCTCGATACTGAGCCACTGCTGCGAGGGATGCGGCTTCCATCTCGACAGTCAGTACGCCTTCGCCTCGATAGGCCAGCACCTCTTGCCGCGTCTCTCGATAGACCGCGTCGGTTGTCCAACTGCCGCCTACCTGCACTTGGCGTCCGCGTCTTTCGAGCATATCGAGTAACCGAGCTGTCAACTCCTCGTCCGGCTGCACATAGCGCTCCGGCTCCAGGTAGTGGTGCGAGACGCCTTCATCACGCACAGCCCGGTCGCAGACGACCACGTCACCGGGGACCTGGCCGACACACAGCCCGCCGGCGCCACCAATGCTCACCACGCGTCGCGCGCCTGCGGCGATGGCCTCTTCCAATACGGACGCAGCGGCCGGACCCCCTATGCCGAACCCGCTCAGCAACCCAACCTGCTTGCCCGCCACATCCACGACATGGAACTCGCCGAAGAAAGACTCAAAACGCTGTGATTCGTACCGCTCCAGCACCCCACGCCGAAGCCTGGCGCTGTACATCATCACGACCGCTTCCGGTACCACCTGCTGCCGAACAGCTTGGCGCAGGGTCTCGTGCGGCTGGAAGAGCGCGGGCAGGGCGTGCTTGCCTGGATAGTTAGGGAAGGTCATACGCCATGTTCGACGGTAACCCGCAGATGCAGCAAACGGATTGCCGCATCGCGCGCTGTGGCCATCCAGCGACACTCGCTTCAGGAGTTCGATCCGGGGACTGGCATTGCCCTGGCAGAAGCGCTGTGGCCGGGGGACGGATGACTGCCGACATACTCCGTCATCCGTTGCGGTGCGCCGACGTTGATGTCAAGTCTGGATGTCAAGGTTGTTTCCTTGCTCGTCGTCGTTCACAGCTGCTGCACTGTGCCGCTGTTGCGCAGTTCCATGAACACTGCTGAGCATCCAGAAGCTCGCTACGGCCCCGGCCGGGATGGCAATGAGCAGCTGCCAAGGGTTGGGTATGAGGCTCCCAACGATGCCGCTCAGGATCGCGAGCCCTACCAACCTCGTGATCAATGTCGGGCGGCTGAGGATGTGGTGAAGCACACCTGTCCAGGAAATCGGCTCCGCAGGAACGTCGTCCAGCTTCATGGCCCGAAACGTACTGCCATTGACGGGGTTCGACGAGGTCTTGGGCCCCTCGCTCTGACCGCACAATGCAGCTCCGGCGAAGCGTTCAGCCCTAGTTTGGGGAGCGTATGCCGCCCAGGCCGACTTGCCGAGACTCCGAGGCGCTACCAAGCGATCCCCGTGTCCTGCCGGTTCTTGCTCCCACCTGGACACTCCGCATGCCGCACATGATGAGTGCGATCTGGCCGCTTGGCAACATTCCTACAGCTGTCATGGCCATGGGACGACGCCGGCACTCGCCCATGCTGCCGGCGTAGCGACTTTGGCCGGAAGTTTCAATGATCGGGTCAAGGGTGCATGGGGCACTCGATCAGTTCTTCTGGAAGTGGTGAGCCAAGCCTCTCACGTGCGGTGGCCTACCGTAGCTGCCCCTGTCACCTGCGCGGATGTCCGGGCCAGTTGTCATCGTCTGTCAACATCGGTTTGCCTCGCACGGCCCCGTGACGGCCTCGGCTTCGGGCAGAGACCTAGCCGTCGAAGCCCTCTCGGACAATGCGGCGGGCCACCGTGACGCGGGCCCCCGCGAGTTCAGCGGCGATCCGCCGTTGCCGTTCGTCGTCCGTCACCACGGCAGCGGGTGCGGCCGGGCCGACGAGCAGGCACGTACGTCTGAGGTGTGTCGGCGGGTGGGTCGCGTCGACGCTGTGCCCGCGCCGAACGCCGGCACGTCGCTGCCGCTCGTACTCGTACTCGGGGATTGATGCCATGTGTGCTCTGAGCCGCTCCCAGATTTCCTCCGGTTTGGCCTCGACCGTCCGGGCGCCGCGCCGTCCGGCGAGGGCGGCCTGGCTGGCCTCCCGTCGGAGGGCGGCGGCGGCGGACTCCGTGACCAGCAGCCGGTCCATCAGGCCCACGGCCGCCTCGGTGGACGCCGCGCGGGCGGCCTCGCGGTCGGCAAGGTACTCGGCTCGCTGAGTGGCCCGCAGCGTCAAGTGGTCCAGCAGTGTCAGCACGCCCTGGAGGAGCAGACGGGGCACGATGTAGAGCAGGTTGATGAACATTTCGGCGGCGGACGGCTTGGCTATCGGGGTGAAGTAGTAGTGCCAGGTGGTCAGTGAGCGGTACGCCGTCGACACCACCAGACCTTGGCGTGTGTCGCCGTTGCTGTAGTGGGCGAGTTCGTGGCCCAGCAGTGCGATCCTCTGCTGCGGCGTGAGGATCTCCCACAGGGGCACCCCCAGCATGAGCAGTCGCCGCCCGCGCACGCCATGGGCCATGACGCTCGCGTTGACCTTCGTGTCGACCCTGACCTCGTCGATACCGCGGGTGCCGACCACCTGGGCGACCTCGTCGACCAGCGCGTAGAGCTCGGGCGCATCGTCACGGTGCAGTATCGGGTCTGCCTTGGGCAACCGCGCGGCCCGTGGTCTGAGGGGCCACGCGAGGGCGAGGAGGAGCAATCCCGGCACCATGCCCACGCCGCCCCATCCGCGCACCAGCCACCAGACTCCGCCCAGGACGAGGGCCACGGTGACGCCGTGTACGGCGAGGGCGATTGCGAAGGCGAGCAGCGAGGAGGCATCGCGCCGGGCGCGCAGGCTCCCGCCGGCCGTCACTTCTGCCAGGAGCTTCTCGCCGTGCCGTCGCGACAGGGCACGCCGCACCCTGTCCAGCCGGTCCCGCTTCTGGTGCGGCGTTTCCGGGTCCACGTTCCAGTCACAGGCCGCGCACCAGGCGACGTACCTGCTATCCGCGCGGATCTCGGCCCCGCACTCCGGGCACGACTGAGATTTCTCCTCGGGGGTGCGCACGGCTGCACCTTCCCCCATCCCCGCGACCCCTCCCCAGAAGCCTGTCCTTGACACTCCGAGTCGATCATTGGAGGCCGTCTGCGTAAAGGCCCCTCGTGGCAGTGAGGTCCGTCTGTGATTCAAACGAAACCCACTGGCTCAAGTCGGTGATCCCGTGGTAGTTGGGCGTCTCGCCCGTTGTTCGGCCGAGTTGCTGAGCCATCTCCGCAACGATCGAGTCAGCTGCTTCGAGCGATGCAGCCCCATCGACGTACACGTACCAGGTGCCAGCAAGTTCCAAGGATGCGGCGACCGTTATGGGATCCGACGGCGCCGCCACTACGGTGGGGGCTCGTCCACCTCCGGGACCGGCTGTGGCTCGACTCCCATGCCGGCGGCCCAGGCGTCGGTGACCCGGCGGACCCGGGCGGGGAAGTGACTGTCCCTGATGAGGCCGTACTGGAGCGGTGCCGGCAGCTTTACCCGCTGCCCGTCCGCCAGGTGGACCACCAGGCGCGACTTGTCCTCCACCTCGATCCGGGTGATCTCGCTCCACAGGATGCGGCGCGCGTGCTCGCCGAGGAGCTCGAGGCCGACCGGGGTGAGTCGGAGCCGGGGGCGCAGTTGACTCCAGACGTACCAGGCCAGCAGCAGCGCCCAGAGTGCGGGGTAGAAGAAGGGCACGCGCGGCCAGGCGTCGCCGGAGTGCCGTACGGCAGGGGATACGGATAAGCAGAGCACCAGGCCGTTCAGGACCCAGGCGCGGGCGCTGCGCTCCCGCATCACCTGCGAACCATCGGACACCATTGCGCCCCACCCCCGTAGCGCCGCGTCAACATGCCCATGTTCCTGGCCGCAGAGCCGCGACACAAGGGAGACAACGGCATGGGCGGGGCGGCTCCGCGGCGCCCCGCCCCTGCCGTGTGCTCGGCGCAACGCTGCGGCGCCGCCGAGCTCTTCGCCGGCCGCTCTGAATGGAATGGTGCGATTTCCCTTGGAATGTCGGTGTCTGATGGGGTGTTAGCCTGCACATGAGACGGGGTGAGCGGCCGCCGTGGATCGTGTCGGACGAGCTGTGGGCGCGGATCGAGCCGTTGCTGCCGGTCGTGCCGCGCCGCACGGATCACCCGGGGCGCAAGCGTCTGGACGACCGGAAGGTGCTGTCGGGCATCCTGTTCGTGCTGTACACCGGCATTCCGTGGGAGTTCTTGCCCCAGGAGCTGGGCTTCGGTTCCGGCATGACCTGCTGGCGTCGCCTGCGCGACTGGAACGACGCGGGTGGTCGCAGTCGCACCGTCCCGGCGTCGAGGCGGAGGTCGACTTCGGCGACGTCTACGCACACGCCAAGAACGAACAGGGCAACGGCTGACCGACCAGCGCAACCGCGCCTATGCCAGCGGGAAGGAGGCCCTCTGGCGCCATCGTGTCCCGTCGTGGACCAGCAAGTCGACCGCCGAGACCTGCGTGACGACGGGGTGACCGGTGAGCAGGTCGGCCTCGGCCTTCTCCAAGACAGCCTCGTCCTGGCCCTGAGCGACGGTCAGATGCGGGACAACATCGTCGAACTGCCCGCTGAACGGCGGGCTTTCCGGCCACCGCTCCACGATCGCCTCGGTGAGACGCCTGAAGCCAGTGTCCGGTTCGGGGGCGAGATACAGCACTCCAGGGAACCGGCCGCAGTGGTCGAACCGGGCCTCGAAGGACTCGTGTCGGCCGAGTACCTCGCCGATCGCGGCGCAGACACCCTCATCGATGCGGCTCGCGTCGAGAAACGGGAAGAGCACGGTGACATGCGCCGGAACACCGGCACGGGCCGAGGGGTCAAGGCGGTTACGCCACGCTCGCACCAAAGGCTCCGCCTCCGGAACCCTCACGATCAGTCCCGACTGCCCTGCCTGGAATCCCTGCGCGTCGTCATCCGCCATCGCATCTGTCTATCAGCGGACCCCGACCGGCGGCGACCCGATAATCACCGCCATACCAAGCAGGACGGAGCACCACCCAAGTACGCAGGTGGGGCCAAATCACAGTGACAGATTATGTCTGCGAGATCACCAAGTGGGGCCAAATCCCGCTGTCGAACGAGGCCAGCTCACATTGTCGG
>NZ_JAYWVC010000226.1:0-12131 GCF_036281785.1 Streptomyces chiangmaiensis
AGGAGGCGATTCCTCACCGGCATAAACGCCGGTGCATCCTCGCCAGACGCGAGGTGAACATGCGTTCGGCAGGAATCGCTTGCCTGGTGATCCCTTTCATCTGGTTCACTCATCAGCTACTTCGAAGTGGGAGCGAATATGGGCACCACGGACCGAAACCTTCATGCCGATGTGCTCGTGATCGGGTTCGGTAAGGGCGGGAAGACGGTGGCGGCGACGATGGGCCGGCTCGGCAAGCATGTGGTGCTGGTCGAGCGGTCGGAGAGGATGTACGGCGGCACCTGCCCGAACGTCGGCTGTGTGCCGACCAAGGCTCTTGTCCACCATTCCCGCAAGCGTCGTCCGGAGGACGTGGCGCAGGAGTGGTACGAGCGCTCCGTCAGCGAGGTGCAGACGTTGACCAAGATGTTCCGCGGCGGCAACTACGACGGGCTCAACGGCATGGACACCGTCACGGTGATCACCGGTACGGCCGCGTTCACCGACCCGCACACCGTGAGCGTCGAGTCCGGCGACGGCCGCCTGACGATCACCGCCGAGACGATCCTGATCAACACCGGGTCCGAACCGATCGTCCTGGACATCCCCGGTCTGCGGGCCAGCCAGTACACCGTGACCAGCACTGAACTGATCGACACGACGATCCTGCCGGGACGGCTGGCGATCATCGGAGGCGGGTACCTCGGCCTGGAATTCGCCTCGATCTACGGGCAGTTCGGATCCCAGGTCACTGTGCTCGAGGCAGCTCCGAAGATCTTCGGCCTTGTGGACGACGACGTTGCCGCTGTCGCCGAGGGCATCCTGGTGGATGAAGGCATCGAGATCGTCGTCGGTGCGCACGTCACGGAAGTTCGTGACGGCGAGACCTCCGCGACCGTCGTCTACGAAAAGGACGGCCGACAGCACACCCTGGAAGCCGACGCGATCCTGGCCGCCACCGGCCGCGCACCGGCCACCGGCGGCCTGGCGCTGGAAGCCGCCGAAGTGCGCACCACCGAGCGCGGCGCGGTCGAGGTCGATGAACACCTGCGCACCAGCCAGCCGCACATCTTCGCCCTCGGCGACGTCAACGGCGGGCCGCAGTTCACCTACATCTCCCTCGACGACAGCCGTATCGTCCTCGACCAGCTCATCGGCGAGGGCAAGCGCTCCACCGCCGATCGAGTCGCCATCCCCCACACCGTCTTCATCACCCCGCCACTGGCGACCGTCGGGCTCACCGAAGCCCAGGCCCGCGCGGCCGGGCACCGGGTGAAGATCGCCAGCCAGCCGGTCGCGGAAATCATCGCGATGCCGCGCGCTTACATCGTCGAGGACACCCGCGGGGTGATGAAGTTCGTGATCGACGCCCAGACCGACGAGATCCTGGGCGCCGCCCTGCTCAGCGTCGACGCGCAGGAACTGATCAACACCGTCGCGCTGGCCATACGGCACGGCATCAGGGCGGCCGAACTCCGCGACGCCGTCTATACCCATCCCACCTCCACCGAGGCCTTCAACGACGTCCTGGCCACCATTGTCCGAGCCGACACGTAACAAGGCTTCCGACGTGCAGCCGTCCTGCAGGCGTGTGGCCCGGGAAACGTTGGAGGGCCGCGCGGGTGCGAGTCTTCCAGCGGCTCCGTGAGCGCGACGGTGAAGGCTCGGCACTGCGACGAGCGGTCCGAGCGGGAATTGTCGTGCCCGCAGTGGTCGCCATCGCCCTGGAGTTCGTCGGGAACCCAGAGCTTGCTCTCTTTCTTCGCGGCGTTCGCCGGATTCGCGACACTGCTGTTCGTCGAATTCGCCGGTCCCATGCGCGCACGGCTCTCGGCGTAGGCTGGCCTGGTGCTCGCTGGAGCCGTTTGATATGCGAGAACTCCGACTCCAGTACCACCTCTCCGCATCTACGGTACGCGGCCACCACCGACGAGGGGGGACGAGGGCTCTTGCTCGTGGCTCAGCTCGCCGACCGGCGAGGAACGCACTACACGTATGCGGGCAAGGTCATCTGGAGGGAACAGCCGTTGCCGTCGGGATCACTCGAGGCAATACCGTGCGCGACCGTGTCTTCCCGTCATCTGCGACAACGGGACGTGTGATCTTGTACGCCCATCCGCGCAAGTGAGTGCCTCATGGACGATAGGACGCGACTCAAGCGTGTGGCACAACTATTCAGAACATTCCGCGGCTATCGTCGCAATATCGGGAAACAGGCAAGGAATCACAGAGGAGCAGCACCGGAGAAGCCCAGAAAAAATCCGCAAAGAAGTAGAAAAACCGCGCCAGGTGAGCGATTAAGGAACTCTCCCGGCACGCACCAGCTCGTCCTTATCAGCGAAGTGGTGGTACAGCTGCGACTTGCTCGTACCGCTGGCCGCCCTCACGTCATCGAGGGTGACGGCATGGACGCCGTCGACGTGAAAAAGCTCGGCAGCCGCTTCCACAATTCGTGACCGAGTCATTGCGCCGCGCGCCGCAAGGCAGCGCTTTTGCCGAACAGCTTCCGATTCCGCCATAGTGGAAACGTCACTATAGGAAAACCTGCTGTCGGCTGGGCCACCGCTCAGCTTCGTGCCCCTCCGCAGCAAGCCAGTTGCACCACCTGCTCCGCGGCAGATACCGGCCGATCAGCTTCGGCCGCCGCACTAGTTGATGTTGTCTCGCTCGACGATTCCCGGGGAGCGGCAGATGGACGCATCGGACGAACTCCTTCAGAGGACTACCCCATCGGCTTTCTTGACCCTGGACGGTGTCATCCGCTGCCTCAACCCCGCGATGGCCACGGCGCTGGGCAGGCCGTGGGAACAGTGTGTAGGTCGCGCCTTCAGTGATCTCTTGCCCGACAATCAGCGCGTTTCGGCTGAGAGCCTGCTGACGCACGGGGCCACGACGAAGAGGCTTGCGATGCGTGTGCTGGAGTTCCCCGGGACGGGCGGAGCGTCTGTGGTCTGCCTTGTCGAGGCGCGACCGGTGGAGGATCCCGCAGGCGGTGAGCAGCTTGTGTGGGTGCATTCGTTGGACGCGGGAAACGACCTGGGTGCTCTGCTGATCCCGTTCGGGTTTGCGGCCAGGTCCGCCGGCCTCGGCCTGTGCATGTGTTCCCCCCATGAGCACCGGGTGGAGTGGCTGGGCGGCGCACCTGCTCTGGCCGCACTTTTCCCGCAGGCGTCGGTGTCCCTGTCCATGGTGATCCGGCGAGTCCACCCTGATGACCGCAAGGGCTTGCGGCGGCTGGTGCGCTCGGACGCCGCCGAGTCCCCCTGGATCAGGTCGCGGTTCCTTACCGAGCACGAAGGCTGGCGCGTTCTGGCCGGCCGGACCCGCCGGGTCAAGTTGGGGTATGGCGGTCCCGAACGGGTCTTGGGGATGATCCGCGACGACACCCAATTGGAGGCGCGCCAGAAGGAAATGCTGGACGCGGTGAGTGCTGAGCGGCAGCGCGCCGAAGAGATCGCCGCGTTCTCCTCCGCCCTGTTCACCGCCGCCACCGAGCAGGAGCTGCAGCAGGTCGTCCTGACCCGGCTGGCCGCGGCCTTCGGCGGCATCGGCGTTCTCTTCGCGGTCGTCGACGACGGGCGCCTGCGGGTTTCCTCGGATGCCCGGATTCCCACGTGGCAGGCCGACGCTCTGCACGGCCTGTCGCTGGATGAGGAGCGCCCGCTACCCCGTGCGATCCGCACCGGTCAGCCACAGTTCATCCCCAACCAGGAGGAATTTGCTCGTCGTTGGCCGCACGAAGACAGTTTGCCCTTGCCGCGGCCCGGCCCCGATGTCGCCATGTCGATCATCCCTCTCAGCCCGGTAGGCGACCGGCCACTGGGGGCCTGGGCGGTGACGTACGACAGTGAGCGCCCTCCGTCCCCGGAGGAGCTCGCCTTCATGACTACTTTGGCCGAACTGGCAGGCCAGGCACTGCGGCGCATCAGGTTGCAACAAGCACACGTCGAGCTGTCCACGGCGCTCCAACAGAGCATGCTCCCCACACTGCCCAAGCGCCTCCCGGGTTTGGAGATCGCCGCCCGCTACCAGCCCAGCCGGGACGGGCTGAATGTCGGCGGAGACTGGTACGACGTGTTCTGCTTGCCCGACGGTGCGGTCGCACTGGAGATCGGCGACGCCCAAGGGCACGACGTGGATGCCGTAGCTTTCATGGGGCAGGTGCGGTCGTCCATACGCGCGATCGCCGCCCACGAACCGGAGCCGGGCACCGTGCTGACACGCACCAACGAGCTGCTCGTCACCATGGATGCACCACGCTTCGCCAGCTGCACCATGCTGCGTATCGATCCGCGCGACGGGCAGGTCATCGGCACCAGCGCAGGCCACGTGCCGCTGCTCTTCGCACGAGACGACGGGAGCCACGGCATCCGCACACTTTCCGGCGGGCCGGTCCTGGGAGTCGTGCCCGAGGCCGACTACCCCGAGGAGGCCTTCACGCTGGAAAAGGACACTGCGCTGATCATGATCACCGACGGCGTCGTCGAAGGGCCGGGACTTACGCTGGAAGCCGGACTGGAGCGAGCGGGAACGCTGGCCGGCCAAGCCCTCCACGACCGACTCGACGTCGAGGCGACGGCAGACCAGATCCTCGACGCCGGAGTCGCGGTGGATCACGTCGACGACGTGGCCGTGCTGGTCATCCGACGCACATGATAGTGACAGTGATGACGGCCGCAGGAGCTGAGCCGGCGGTAGCCTGACGACCACGCGGTGGCGGTCGGTGAACCCTCTTCGGCGTCCCAGCCGTTCACTGGACTCGCTGCCTTTGCGGGCCATCCGCACCGGCCATCCGCCTACCGTGCAGCAGCCGGTCCGCAAGCCGGGCGTGCTTCAAGGATTGCACAGCCCCGTCACAGTCGCTGACTGCAAGCGGAGAAAGCCTCTCCCCCTCACCCCACCTCGGCTCCGACGCCGGTCACCGTGCACCGCGTCAATTCCCGAGTTTCGTGGAGACCTTCCTACGCAGCCAGCTCCTCGGTGAAGCCAGCCCAGTAGTCTTGTTCGTAGTCGATCGGGCTTTTCCAATCGCACACGCTGTGTAGCCGACGTGCGTTGTAGAAACCGAGGATCCACGCCAACCGGGCGGGTGGCACCAGCAGGGGCTCGATGCGCGTGTACGGCAGGCAGCCGCCCTTCAGCGGCGCAGCGTCTGCGAGGGCGACTACCCGAATTGCTCCCAGCGGCCCTCACCCCTGATCTTGGACACACGCGGTACTGCGACCGCGTCCTCGGCTGCCAGGGGTGGGCACGGGTCGTGTGCGTGTCAGGGTGTCGAGGCCAGGTCTTGTTCGACCCAGACCAGCTTGCCGCCCGTTGCGGAGCGGAAGCCCCACCTGCGGGACATCTGGGCGACAAGGAACAGGCCGCGGCCGTTCTCGTCGGTGATGCGGGCATGGCGCAGGTGCGGGTAGCAGTTGCCGGCATCGAAGACTTCGCAGGTCAAGACGTGATGCTGGATGAGTCGTAGACGGATCGGGCCGGTACCGTGCTGGATGGCATTGGTGGCCAGTTCACTGACGATCAGTTCCGTGGTGGGTACGAGATCTTCCAGCCCCCATTCGCTCAGCTGACGGGAGATCATATGCCGGGCGGTGTGGACGGCGGCCGGCTCGCACGAAAGGTCCCAGGAGGCGACCTTCGTGGGATTGAGTGTGTGGATCCGGACAAGGAGCAAGGTGACGTCGTCGGATGGTGTCTGAGTCGACATGGTCTCGGTCACTTGGGAGCAGAGGTCTTCCAGGGGCCGACCGGGTTGCGCCAGGGTGGCGCCCAGTCGGTGCATGCCGACGTCGAGGTCATCGTCACGGGACTCGACCAGGCCGTCGGTGTAGAGCGCGAGCAGGCTCCCCTCCGGCAGTTCCACTTCCACGGTGTCGAAGGGGACCAGGCCGAGGCCGAGGCCGAGCGGGGCTCCGGCTGGCAGGTCGGGGAAGGTGACCTGGCCCTGCGGGTCGATGATCGCCGGTGGGACGTGCCCGGCCCGGGCCATCGTGCACCGCCCGGTGACCGGGTCGTAGACGGCATACAGACAGGTGGCGCCGACAACGCCGGGGGCTTCGTCCAAGCCGTCGGCGTCCTCATCGGTCAGGTGCCGGACGGTGTCATCGAGGTGCGCCAGTAGTTCGTCGGGCGGCAGGTCCAGGTCCGCGAGGGTGCGCACCGCGGTTCGGAGCTGGCCCATGGTTGCCGCGGCGTTGATGCCGTGTCCGACCACATCCCCGACGACCAAGGCCACCCGAGCGCTGGACAACTCGATCACATCGAACCAGTCACCCCCGACGCCGGCGTCCATGTCGGCTGGGAGGTACCGCGAGGCGGCCTCGACCGCGAAGCCTCCCCTCAAGCGGTGGGGGAGCAGGTTGCGTTGGAGCGCGAGGGCCGCGGTGTGTTCGCGAGTGTATTGGCGGGCGTTGTCCAGGCACAGCGCGGCCCGGATGACGAGTTCCTCGGCGAGGAGCCGGTCATCCTCCTGGAACGGCCTGGGGTCCTCTGTGCGAATGAACACCGCGACCCCCAGCATGGAACGCCGCGCACGGATGGGCACGATCATCAGGGAGTGCATCCCGTGCTCACGGATCAAGATGGCCCGCGCTGGGTCGCGGTCGAGCCAGGTTCCGGCCGAGGTGTCCAGCACCGGTTCCAGGTGGGATCTTCCCGTGCACAAGACGCTGGTGAAGGGCGAGTCCGGGGGGAGGAAGACCTTCTCTGTGCGCGCCCACGGTGATTCTGGGGCCCCTGGGATGGAGGCCACACCGGCGCGGCGAAAGACGGGTGTCCGCCCGCCGTTGGAGTCGATGTGGGCCAGGGGCTCTTCGCCCATCGGGATGGACTCCACCAGGTCCACGGTGGCGTAGTCGGCCAGCAGGGGCACGGCAAGGTCGGCCAGTTCCTGTCCGGTCTGCATGATGTCCAGGGAACTGCCGATACGCGTGCCGGCCTCGCTGAGGATGGCAAGGCGCTCGCGCACCTGCTGGCTGCCGGTGACGTCCACGTGCATACCGCATACCCCCAGCGGCCGGCCGTCTGCGTCCTGCAGGCAGAAGAACGAGGCCGAGAACGCATGCTCCCGGCGCGGATCCGACGGCGGCCACCCCCGGAACTCGTGGACCGCGGAGGTGCCGCTCTCCAGCACCTGCCGCATCACTACCTCAAGTGCTTCGTTCTCGAAACCGGACTTTACATCCGTCAACAGGCGTCCGAACCGCTGGTCGCGAGGAACGCCGTCGACGCGCTCCAGGGTGTCGTTGACCCAAGTGCAGCGCAGCTGCGGATCACGAACGACGATGCCGATCGGTGCGCGGGTGAGGAGCGATTCCCGCACCGATCCGTTCGTCGCCCCCGAGGAGAAAGCGCCTATGTTGGTCACGGATACCAACCCCCGGACCGCTCCGTGCTGCCCATGCAGCAGGGATATCCGCAGACACAGGTTGAGCGTGTGCCCGTCGCGGTGGCAGACCGCCACGGTACCCGACCAGCCACCGAGGGCACGGCACTGCTCGGCAAACGCTGAAACCCGCAGCACGTTCTGGGAAGGCGGCAGCACGGCTACGGCGGACCGGCCCACCACGTCCTCAGCCGGATACCCGACAAGCCGCTCAGCGTCCGGCGTCCATGCCAACAGCGTCCCCTGCTCGTCGATCATCGCTATCGCCGCGTCGAATATCTCGCGGGGGTTCAGCGGTTCCTCGCAGGGGTTCAGCGGTTCAACGGGTGTCGTGTGGTCAGTGCTCATCGCGGTTCATCCCATCGGGTACATAGGTCTGCGCAGCGTCGGTATGGGCGGTGGTAAACCGGTCCGCGGGACGGCTGGGGCGGCAGCAGGACACCACGGCCGCCAGGATCAGGCCCCGGTGCCAGCCGTGGTGAAGAAGCGCGGTGAGGGCCGGGGCTGAAGATCGCCTTGGCACGGCGGAGCCGTCCCGCGTCGTCCGATCGTGCTCATTGTCCGGATTTCCTTTGCGCGCGACCTCAAGGTTGCCTCCGTAAGTTCCTGGACGGAGCCTCGAGAACGTTGGACTTCTGGGCGGCCCCCTTTGCTTTGCGGCGGGCTAGCCGTGCTCTAGCCACGGTTGCGCCACGGATCGCCCATGGGGCCCGTGGAGGTCCCGGGTGAAGTCCCTGGGGTGCGTGCCCGGGGCCTGCGGCGACTCGGTCGTACGCAGAGCCGCGGCCTTTCGATGCTCAGCGACACCACATCGAACACTCCGCGGCGTACACACCATAGAACGCACGGTAAGCGTGATCGGGGTGGGAGACACCGAGGCCACGAGATCGCGGGCGTGTCTGACCGCCCCCGGCGGCCAGCCATGCCACCTCTCGCCGTCCCGCAGGTCCGCCGGCCGCAGTCGGCGGGGTATCGCCACGGACGGTGAGGGACTTCCGCATCGGTGCAGATTCGGCGATCCCTGCCGCACCAAAAAGCCCTCGTCACGAACGCGGGCAGCTCTGCTGCTTCCTCAAAACCAGGACGACCCGTTCCTTGCGCAGGTCGAATCTGCTTGGGCGCACATAGTCAGCGGAGAAAAGAAGAGCCGAATTTTTGCTCTCCGGGCCCGCAAGAAGGCGCCTAACATCTTGAATGTACCGACCTGGCACGTCCGACTTCGAAAGCCCGGTTGCTTTTCCTTTTCTCCGGAAATGGCTTCATCGGCGTCGATTTTGATGCGGCGCGAAAACGCGGGTCCGCCATCGATCGGGAAATAGCGCTGGGCCGACGCGGTCGCCGCAGGGGGTGGAGGGCTCACCGGAGCTCTTTGCGGGAGGTGATGCCGAGCTTGCCGAACACGTTGTGTAGGTGCCACTCCACGGTGCGGGGGCTGATGAACAGCTGGGTGCCGATCTCCGTGTTCGTGTGCCCCTCGCGGGCAAGCCGTGCGATGTGCGCCTCCTGGGCGGTGAGCGCATCGCGTGGTTCGGCCGTGGGTTTGCGCACCGTCTCCCCCGTGGCCAGCAGCTCGCCACGGGCGCGCTCGGCGAAGGCATCCGCCCCCATGCGCCTGAACACCTCGTAGGCTTCGCGGAGGTGTTGGCGTGCATCCACTCGCCGGTTGTTCCGGCGCAGCCACTCGCCATACAGCAGGCGGGCGCGGGCGAGCTGCACGGCGATACGGCTACGCCCCAGTCGCTCGATCGCCTCGCGGTAGAAGGCATCGGCGGCCTCCCCATCGCTGAGCAGCGCGCGTGAGCAAGCCTGGGTGCCCAACGCCCACTCGGTGCCGCTGGCGCGTGTTCGCTCCTCAAGCCGCTGCAAAGCCGCAGCGGCGGCCTCGCGCCCCCCGCTTCTCACGCCCGCCTCGATCAGCTCGACCAGCGTCAAGCCGAGGATCCCGAGATCGTCATATTCAGCCGCCCGCTGGGCGGCAGGCAGCGCCGTGGCGTAGTCGCCAAGGCCGTTGTACAGCACCGCGGTCGCATACCCGACCCAACCGAGCAGCCTTCCCTCGCCCCGCATCGTCGCGTCGTGGGAACTCGCATTGATCAGTTCCAATGCAGGGGCCGGGTGACCGCGCCAGGCTGCAAGGACAAGAGAAGCGAATCTGGCGTGCGGGCTGCCGGTGGCCTCGGCGATGGCATTAGCCTCGTCAATCAGCGCCGACGCCTCGGCGAACTCTCCGGCCAGCACATGAAAGCACGCACGGTAGGCGAACGCCGCGGGAAGGACGCCGAGGGTACCGGCGTCACGAGCGCACTTGACCGTGCGGGTGGCCAGCTCATACCACGTCTCGTCGTCCCACAGGTCGCAGGCGACGGGTTCGGGTGTGACACGGCACGTTGTCCACAGCCAGCGGATGCCGTTCTCTTGGCCGCTGTCCTCACGGCGAAAGGCGCTCAACGCTCGGTTCAGCGGTGGCACGGCGGCCGCATAGCCGTCGATGAACCGTGTTGCCATGCCGGCCACGAGAAGATCGACCGGCCGCGGCGACGTAGGTGACGCCGGCAAGGCCTGGGCGCTCTCAGCCACCTCTGATACAGCGTCAGAGCTGATCCGGCCGGCGTAAACCGCTGCCGTAAACGCTTCGAGGTAAGTCTCTCGCGCCAGGACGGGATCGAGCGGCTCAAGAAGTTTGGCCGCGTGCAACAGCAGCGGCGGAGCCTCACCCCCGCGGCTTTGGGCGAAGGCGATCTGCCCGCGCAGCCGCTCCAGCCGGGCATGCTGCCATTCGTCCAACGGACCCAACTCCGCAGTCGTGGCCAGCTCGTACGCCGCGTCAGGCGCCGAGGCATTCAGCTTTGTCTGAGCGGCCGCGAGCGCGCGGGCTGTTCGCCGGGCTGGATCAGGTGTCAGCTCGGTCGCCCGCGTCAAGAACGCCGCCGCCGCCGCGCAGCCGCCGCGGGCTTCTGCCCGCTCAGCCGACTGCTCCAATTCGCTGGCCACTGCCTCGTCGGGACCCAGTGCCGCGCGGGCACGATGCCACGCCCAGCGATCAGGGTCGAGCTGCGGGTCAGTTGCCTCGGCCAGCGCGCAGTGCACAGCTCGGCGGTCAGAAAGTGCCGCGTCCCGGTAGACCGCCGAGCGCACAAGCGGATGACGGAACCGTACCCGGGTACCCAGGTCCAGCAATCCGGCGCTCTCGGCCGGTGCCGCCGCCTGCGCCCCGATCTCAAGCCGCTCAGCCGCACGCCACAACAAAGGAACATCGCCGACCGGCTCGGCCGCCGCCGTCAACAGAAGTCTTTGCGTCTGCGGCGGAAGCAACTTCACGCGCGCCAGGAAGCTCTCTTCGATACGGCTCGCCATCGGCCAGGCATCAGGCAGGTGGAACCCACCGGCCAGCTGCGCCGGTGTCAATCCACGAGGCCACTCCAGCAGGGCCAGCGGGTTGCCGTGTGTCTCGGCCACTACCCGGTCCCGCACCTGCGCGTCCAGCCGCCCGCCGATCACCGACGCCAGCAACGAACGTGCATCGTTGTCGTCGATCCCCGCAAGCACCATCTCTGGCAAACCAACCAGGCCGCCTTCGTCGATCTCACGCGCCGCGAACACCAACAAGACCGGATCGGCCAGCAACCGCCGACCGACGAACGCCAGAGCCTGCACGCTGGCCTGATCGAGCCATTGCACATCATCCACCAGGCACACCAGCGGTTGCTCCTGTGCGACTTCGGAAAACAGCATGAGAACGCCCATGCCGACCAGGAAGCGATCTGGCGAGTCCCCCGCACGCAAACCGAACGCAACCCCCAGCGCATCTCGCAGCGGGGTCGGCAGTGCCTTCACCTGGTGCAGCATCGGGAAGCACAGTTGATGCAAGCCGGCGAATGCGAGCTCCATCTCCGACTCGACACCCCCGGCACGCATGAGGCGGCACCCCGACGCCTGCCCCGCCAAGTAGTCAAGCAGCGCCGACTTGCCGATCCCCGGCTCGCCACTGATCACGAGTGTGCCGCTGTGTCCCGATCGCGCCTCGGCGAGCAGCTGATCGAGCCTTCGGCACTCGATAGTCCTGCCGCGCAGCATAGGGAGCCTCCGTGATCCATTTTACGCCTGGGCCACCTGCCGACAGCGCCCGAAAACCGTCCGGCGCACCGCATGCCCCTCATCACAACCATGCACGTCACGGGCATTGGCGGACACCTGAGAGAGATCAACGCAGCCGCATGTCCTCTGCCGACTCTGTTGTTCAATTGCGGAGGGTCGCGGAAAGACGCTGGAGAGCCATGCCGGGGTGCCCACAACGGTGTGGCGTCGCACACTCAGCGAACTGAGCGACGGCGCTGTCCGGCACCATCCGCCCGGCGACAGCTCACGCACCAGATCGCACGGCCACCCGTCAAAGGTGCGAGCGGCGTCGCAGGAGGCCGCCGAAGGAGGAGGGTCCCGGCACCCGCGGCCAGCGGGGCGGCGGCCGCGCCGACGAGGCGGGTCGCGTCCCGGGCGGAGGCGGCGGAGCCGGTCGCGGCCAGCGACACCGGGGCGAACCTGCAGACTCGGCAGCCCGCACGACGAGGTCGGTGACGGCCTCAGGGGGGACACCATGCCGACTGCGTCGCTCGCACCGCAGCAGCATTGAGCACTTCGGCACCCGCCGGTACTGCGGCGGCTGGTCCGAGGCCAAAGCCCGCAACACCGTGTTCCTGGAGATCGCCAGCTGCCGGGCTCTTGCGGCCTGCGCCACGGGAGAGCTGGTGGATCCGCGCGGTCGCGCTGC
>NZ_JAYWVC010000227.1:0-12012 GCF_036281785.1 Streptomyces chiangmaiensis
CCTCCCGAACCCGGCGTGCACCGCTAAGCGCACCGGGCTCTCCATAAGCCCCGCGGGTTCTGCTCACCTCATGCCGTGCTCGGCCATGGTGTCAGGATGCGCGTTCCTCGGTAGTAGTAGCGCTTGGCGCTCACCCTGGCCGGATCGAACATCTGCTATCGCCGACTCAAATGAAACGACTCGTCAGGGCGTGTCGGATGGATGATGGTCTTGTCGGCGACGAGATGATCCGCGGCGATGAACTGCGCATGCGCACCTCTCGCCTGTGGTTACCCCGCCAGGGACGGTGTGCTGCGCGGTGGTTTCCGGGTCTTCGTGGCCTTCTCGTAGGCATAGGCGAGCGAGAGGAGCAGCGGCTCGTCGAATTCACGCCCGAGCAATTCCGCGCCGACCGGCACGCCGATCGGAGCTGCCGATGTGGGGGTGGAAAACCCGCCGGGGAAGCAGACGGCCGGGAACCCCGTGCCGTTCGACAGGGTGCCGTTGCGCTCCGGCTGCGGTACACCGACCGGGGAGACGAGCACCTTCTGCAGCGGGTACAGGATCGCCTGAATGTCGAGCTCGGCCATCTTGGCCGACACCGCCAGCCGAAGCTTCTCGCGGTTGACGAAGTGGTCTTTGTAGAACGCGTTGTTCAGGCCGTCGACGATGGCGATCTCCGTCTCGAGCGCCGCCTGTGCCTCGGGCGTCGCCGTCTTGGAGGCGACCAGTTGGTCGAAGGTGTGCACCGGGGC
Source organism: Streptomyces chiangmaiensis (assembly GCF_036281785.1). Lineage (NCBI taxonomy): Bacteria > Bacillati > Actinomycetota > Actinomycetes > Kitasatosporales > Streptomycetaceae > Streptomyces > Streptomyces chiangmaiensis. Next base: position 735 of record NZ_JAYWVC010000227.1, read on the forward strand.
GTCCGGGCCGAGTGACGCGAAGTACGCGTCCATGGCCGTGCGCGCCTCCCATGTGGAGGTGACCACGATGGACTGGAGGGTGTCGTACTCCGGCAGGCTGAAGCGGATGATGGTCGCGCCCTGCGCCTGCATGGTGGAGATGACGTCCTCCATCACGCGATTGACCTCCTGGTGGCGCGTCTCGGTGCCGAACAGGTTGGTCATCACGCCGATGCGGGCGCCATGCAGCGCGTCGCGTCGCAACCGATCCGTATAGCTGCGCGGAGGGCGGCCGACGCCGTATCCCGTGACGGGGTCGGCCGGGTCGAAGCCCACCATGACGTCGAGCAGCCGAGCCGCGTCCTCCACGGTGCGGGTGATGGGGCCGAGTTCGTCCTGGGTGATGCTGGCCGGTATGACGCCGCTACGGCTGATCAGGCCTCTGGTGCAGCGCACTCCGACGAGGCTGTTGGCGGAGGCGGGGGAGCGGACCGACTGGCCGGTGTCGCTGCCCGTGCCCAGGACGGCGAAGTTCGCCGCGATCGCCGCACCTGTGCCGCCGCTGGAGCCGCCCGGTGTCCGGGTGAGATCGTAGGGGTTCAGGACCTGCCCGCCCAGCGAACTGAGCGAGTTGCCGCCCCGGGCGAATTCCTGCAGGTTGGCCTTGGCGAGGATGAGCGCCCCCGCCTTGCGCATCTTGGCGACCGTGAACGCGTCGGTGGGCGGCACGGAGGTACGCATCGCTGTGTTGCCGCCGGTGGTCGGCATGTCGAAGGTGTCGTAGTTGTCCTTGAGGATCACCGGGATGCCGTGCAGCGTGCCGGTGAGGCCGGAACGCCGGTACTGGCGGTCGAGTTCGTCGGCGACCTCGAGCGCACGCGGATTGACGGTGATGATCGCCTTCAGGGCAGACCCTCGCTGGTCGTAGGCGGCGATCCGGTCGAGGTACTGCTGCACGAGCTCCCGGCAGGTCAGCCGGCCGTGGCGGTAGGCGTCGTGGATGTCGGCGACGGTCGCCTCGATCAGTTCGAAGCCGCGGGCGCGAGACCGCGGCCGGGACGTACCGGCCGCTGCCCTCGGGGAGGCCGCCCCCTGGGCGAAGGCCGGGCCCGTGGTTTCGCCGACGATGCCCAGCGCTCCGATCGCGCCCACGGCACCGATGAAGCCACGTCTGTTCAGATTGCCGTGCTCGCTGACGTTGCTGTGCTCGCTCACGCGTCCACTAGTCCTCTCTCGTACCGCCGTTGGGCGGCAGCTAGGTGTTTGCTCGCGTTGCGTCCGCCGCGGAGAGTGCCGCGGACGTGATGGGCACGGGACGACCGTCATCGGTTCGGCGGTGTCTCATGTCACCGGAGGATGCGGGCGACTGCGTCCGGCCGGGATCTGAGTGCGGTCGGAGTGCAGTCGGCACCTTTACGTGTGGTGCCGGTCGGCGAAGTGCGCCTTCTCGATGACGCCGTGTACGCCGACGGTGCGGTCCACGACCTGGGACACCTCGAAATCGGCGGCCGCCGACAGATACGCGTACGCCACGGCCCGGTCCATGCCGAGGTCGTGCTCCAGGAAGTCCAGTGCGTTGACCACGGCCCGCCGCATCGCGATGTTCAGGTCGTTGATCTGGCCGTTCTGGCTGCCGTCGGGATCCGACAGGCCCACGGCCACCCATGCGTCCGGAGTCTCGGCGAAGGGGTAGTGGAACGCGACGGACGGGACTTCACCGGAGCCCTGCTTGCACACGGTCAGGCGGAAGGTCGTGCGCAGGGAACCCTCCATGGCGGTGAGCGCCACCTCGCCGTTGCCCATGGCCATGTGTGGGTCGCCGGTGTAGAACAGCGCGCCTTCGGCGAACACCGGGAGGTAGAGGGTCGCGCCCTGCTGGAGCCGGTTGATGTCGATGTTGCCCCCGCCGAGGGTCGGCGGTATCGAGTTGAGCACCGGTGCCGTGAGGGCATCCGCGGAGGCGAAGGCGACGCCCATCATGCCCATGTGAGGCTTGAGCGGGAAGGCGACCTCACCTGAAGTGCCGAGCGGCACCACTCCGTTGAGGACCCCGGCGCCACCGCGGCGGACCGGTGTGAAGACCGAGACGTTGCCGTAGTGGACGGGGTCTGCGGTGGACCTCCCGTCCGTCGACACCGGGGGCATGACCTCGGCTAGGGTGATCCCCGCAGGGGCCGAGCCGCCCGCCTGGCGGGCGAGGGCGCCCTTGCCGTGGCGGCTCGATACGACGCCATAGGGCACACGCGGCAGGAGCGAGAGGATCTCGATCTTCAGTACGTCGCCGGGTTGCGCCTCCTCGACGTGGATCGGGCCGGTGACCACGTGCGGGCCGTCGACATCGAAGTTGCGGGTGGTGCGGGTGTAGTCGCGGGCGATGGCGATGGCGTCGTCGAGCACCTGATCGGCAGGCACACCATGGCCTTTGAAGTAGGCGGCAGGGTCGCGTCCCTGATCTTCCAGGAGGCCCTCGTGGGAGACCGTGTCGACGGTCACCGTCTCCCCGGAACGCATCCGCAGCACCGGCCGGCTGTCGAGCGAGGGGACGTACCCCCAGCGGACCTGCTCCGGAAGGGAGGACAGGTAGTGCTTGCCGTGGACCGGTCCCTTACCTGGCTGGAGGATCTCCTTCGGGTACGCGGTAATGGGCGCCTTCGTGGACTCAGCCGCCTGCGCCGGATCGTTCGACAACAGTGTCGCTGTAGCTCCCGCCGTGGTCACGGCGGTGGCGGCGCGCAGGAAACCGCGCCGCCCGAGGCCGGAGATGAGCAGCTCCCGGGCGTCACCCGAGTCCATGGCAGAGGTGTTCATGGATACTCCTGTGTTCGTGTCGTTGGATCGGAGCTGTCGTTGGGCCGGCTCACGGCATGGCCGGGGCCCACGTGAACAGCGCCGTATCGGGGAACCGTGCAAACAGAAGAGGCATACGGAAGGGCTTGCAGGGGAATCACGCCGCCCTGTGACGGGGCGTCGCAGTGGTGAGGGAAGGTCAGGCCTGAGTAGGCCGACGGTCAGGCCTGGTCGGCGGAGGGTGCGCTGTCGTCGCGCGTGCGCCGGATCAGCTGGTCGACGTCCGCGAGGTGAAGGATCATCGCCTCGGCTGCCACCGCCGGGTCACGGGCCTCGATAGCGTCCCGGATCGCCCGGTGGCCGGCCAGCGACGCCCGTCGGCCCTCCCGGGTACTGTGGGAGTCCTTGCGTACCGGCGTGGTCCATGAACTGACCATCGTGGTGAGCGCGGTGAGCAGCGGATTGTGGCTCGCCCGGGCCAAGGCGAGATGGAACTGGATGTCCAACTCCAGCGATTTGACCGCCAGCAGGTTTTCGTCCGTGGCGTGCAGGATGTCGTCCATCTGCAGCAGGTCGGCGCTGGTGGCCCGTAGTGCCGCGAATTCGGCGATCTTCGGTTCGATGACCGTCCGCAACTCGGCCACATTGGCCAGTTCCCGGTCGGCCTCGGCCAACTCGGTCAGATTGGCATAGAGATCGCTGACCTGGGCTGGCGGAGCCAGCACCACGGTGCCCCGGCCCGGCCGCCGCTCGATGAGGTGCTTGGTCTCCAGCTGATGCAGGGCCTCGCGGAGCGAGGTCCGCGAGACGGACAGCGACTCGGCCAGTTCGCGCTCGGACGGCAGTTTGTCACCCGGACCGAGTTCGCCCAGCGCGATCAGCTGTTCCAGATGGGCGACCAGCGCGTCGCTGACGCTGTGGGCACGGGTGCGCAGCGGCGGGACTTTCGCCACTCCCATACCCATTACCTCCTCACCGAACGTGCAGCCAGCGTACCGTGTCCGATCGCCCCGGGCCGGGGCTTCAACCCACGGCTGAGTCCGGCACCGGCAGTCTTCCCCGATCATGTCCACGCGCCGAAGTCGCTCTTGCGGATCAGGCAGTGGACGCCCTTGACATCGTCCACCACCTGGCTCACCACGAAATCCGCGGCGGCACTCAGATAGGCGTACCCGATGTCCGTCGGCACCTCGTACAGATCGGCGAGGACCCGGAGGGCCTCGCGGACGGCTTCGCGGAACGCCTCGTTGAGGTCGCGGTGCAGCCCGAGCGCGATCCAGTGTTCCGAGGTCTCACCGAAGGGACGGCGCAGCAACCCCAGCAGAGCGCGACTTTCCGCCGCCGGCAGCACCGTCACGCGCAGGGTCGCGCGCAGCGGGGCCTCCAGCGCGGTGAGGGCCACCTCGCCGTGCCCCTGGGCATAGTGCGGGTCTCCCACGAACAGCCCGGCCCCGTCCACCTGCGCCGGCAGATACAGGCTGGTGCCTGCGACAAGGTCCTTGACGTCCATGTTTCCGCCGAACGGCCCGGGCGGTACGGAGTGGAGCGGGGTGGCACCACTGGGAGTCACCCCGATGAGCCCGAGGAACGGCGCGAGGGGAAAGCGCAGCTCCCGGCCCCCCGGCACCGGCAGGCTCCCCGTCCCGTCCGCCGTGGCCCGGCAGAACGTGAAGATGGATCCTGCCTTCTCCGGGGCGCCGGGATCGGGCACGAAGCCGGGGTGCGGCAGGGGTGGCAGCTCTCCGGCCAGAGCCCCGTAGCCGTGTCTGCTGGAGACGACTCCGTACGGTGCGCGCGGCACGAGCTCCAGGAAGTCGACCCGCAGCACGTCGTCGGGCCTGGCCCCGCTGACCGCGATGGGTCCGGTGGTGACGTGCGGGCCATCGCCGACGGCGTCACGGACGGGGTGTCCGGCAGCGATGTCGACGGCGTCACGCAGCACGTCGGCAGGGTCGACCCCGAACTGCCCGAAGAAGGTCACGGGATCCCTGCCCTGGTCTTCCAGGATGCCCTCGTGCGAGACGGTGTCGATGGTGATCGTCTCCCCGGAGCCCATTTCGGCGACCGGTGCGGTGCCCTCGGCGGGGAGCCAGCCCCAGGTGACGGTCTCGCTGGTCGACGCCAGGTAATGCCGGCCCGGGATGGGCCCCTCGTGGGGCTGAAGGAGGGGGAGAGTCATGAATGCTTCCTCTCTGGGATTCCGGCGATGAGGTCGATCTCGATGGCTGCCCCCACGGCGAGGCCGGACACCCCGACGCAGGTGCGGCTCGGCAAAGGGCCGTCGAACCAGGTTTCGTAGGCCGTGTTGACGACGTCGAAGTCGTCGAAGTCGGTCAGATAGACCCGGACCATCAGGACGTCGTCGAGCGTGAGGCAGAACTGGCGTAGTACGGCCTCCAGGTTGCGGCGCACCTGCTCTGCCTGGGCGATCGCGTCGCCGTCCACCAACCTGCCGGTCGCCGGGTCGGTGGGCATCTGGCCGGTGACGAAGACCAGCGATCCGAAGCGGGTCGCGTGCGCGAAGGGGCCGACCTGCGGCGGCACCCCGTCCTCGGGCGAGAAGACGAAGGTCTCCTTCCCCACCGAGTCGTCGGCCGGGACTGTCATGCGACGCCTCCTACGCTCTGCGCTCCCATGACCCGCAGGAACCGGGCGGTGGCCGGGTGCCTGGGGCGAGTGAGAAGCTCCTCGGCGGGCCCCTCTTCAGTCACGGAGCCGTTGCTGATGAACACCACCCGGTCGGCGACCTCATGGGCGAAGCGCAACTGGTGCGTGGCGATGAGCATGGTCAGCCCGTCCTCGCGGGCGAGCCCGCGGATCACCTCGAGTACTTCGTGGACGAGTTCCGGGTCGAGGGCCGAGGTCGGTTCGTCGAGCAGCAGCACCCGGGGATTGGGCGCGAGTGCCCGGGCGATGGCCACACGCTGCTGCTGCCCGCCCGACAGGTGGCGCGGCAGCGCTCCCGCCCGGTGGGCGAGCCCGACCCGTTCCAGCAGCTCGCCCGCCCTGTGTTCCGCCTCCTTGGCCGGCATCCGGTGCACCCACCGCAGCGGTCCCGCCACGTTTTCCAGGGCGGTGAGGTGGCTGAAGAGGTTGAAGTGCTGGAAGACCATGCCGACGCCGGCCTCGGCGCGGGCGTCTGCGATCTTCGCGGGGGAGAGCGGTTTGCCGTTGTCCTGGTAGCCGAGACGGCGGCCGTTGATCAGGACGGCACCCGAGTCCGGGTCCTCCAGGTGGTTGATGGTGCGCAGCAGGGTGCTCTTGCCGGATCCGCTGGGGCCGAGCAGGGCGACGACCTCGCCGGTACGTACGGTCATGTTCAGCCCGTCGAGTACGACGTGCTCTCCGTAACTCTTGTGCAGATTGCCGACCTCGACGGCGGCCGGGGCACCGTCGAGTGCGGCCACGCGGGCTTCCCGCTCCCACGGCTCGGGCGGGGCCGGAGGCGCCCACGGTTCGTCGTCGGCGACGGTGTCCTTCGCCGCTACCGCCACCGGTACGGGTGCGGCGACGGGCCGACGGAGCGGCAGCAGCCGGTCTGCCCACGACCGGGGGGCGGGGCGGTCCAGATCGAGCGCGCGCTCGGCCGCCAGCTGTACGGCGCTGATGGCTCCGGTGAGGACGAGATACATCACGCCGGACGCGAAGAAGACGGAGAAGAAGTCGAAGGTGGACGAGGCGAGTTGGGTGCTGCGCAGGGTCAGTTCCTGGACGGCGATGAAGGATGCGAGCGAGGAGTTCTTGAGCGTCGTCACGGCTTCGTTGCCAAGGGCGGGGACCATGAGGCGTACCGCCTGTGGAGCGATGACGCGTCTCATGATCACTCGCGGTGTCATACCGAGCGCCTGCCCGGCGGTGACCTGGCCCTTGTCGACCCCGAGAACGCCGGACCGGAAGACCTCCGCGATGAAGGTGGCCTCGTTGGCCGCGAGCGCGAGCCCGGCCGCCATCAGGGGGCTGAGCGTCAGCCCGGCGTGCGGCAAGGCGTCGTAGGCGAAGACCAGTTGGAGGATCAGCGGGGTGCCGCGGAACACGATCGTGTATCCGCGCGCCACCGCGGACAGCGCCCGGTGCCGGGACAGCTGCATACTCGCCAGGACGAAGCCCAGCACCAGACCGCCGAGCAGCCCCAGCCCGGTCAGCTGCAGGGTGATGAGGATGCCCTGCAGCAGATACGGCAGTTCCAGGTAGTGGAGGAACTGGGACATCAGCCCGTCACCAGCCGCGGTGCCTCCAGAGTGCCCGTCTCGAGCGACCACTTCTTGAGCAGTTTCGTCTGGGTGCCGTCCTTCTGGATCTCCACGAGGGCGGCCTGAACGGCATCACGGAACTGGTTTTTGCCCTTCGGTACGGCGATGCCGATGGAGTAGGGCAGCGTCACGGCGGTCGCCTTGCCCAGCGTCTTCGGGTTCGCCTTGACCGCCTGGGCCACCGTGTTGACGTCGTTGATGTAGGTGTCCGCGCGGCCGGCGAGGATCGCCTGGATGCACTGGGCGTTGTTGTCGTACAGCTGCACCTGCGGGGCGGTGCGGCTGGCGGCCTTGCATGCGCCGGCCAGGTTCTGAACGAGGGGCACTTCGACGAATCCGGTGTTGAGCGCGGCGGTGGAACCGCACAGGGAGGTGTTGATGCCCGTGAGCTTCTTCGGGTTGCCCTTCCGCACCAGCACCCCGTCGTAGACCTTCGAATAGGTGACGAAGTCCGCCGCCTTGGCGCGCTCTTTGGTGGCGTAGATGTCGGAGATGACGAGGTCGGCCTGACCGCTCTGCAGTGTGGGCAGTAGCGCCGGGAAGGCCACCGGCTTGTAGGTGAGTTTGAAGCCCAGACACTCGCCCAGAGCGGTGCCGAGATCGATGTCGAACCCGACGTATCTGCTCGGATCCTTGGGGTCGAGCGCCTCGTAGCCGGGTGTGTGCGGATTGAGCGCGTTGGTGAACGTCTTGCCTTTGAGATCCGGATGACTGGTCTGCAGCTTCTTGCAGGCGGGCGAAACCGTGGCTGTGGGGGCCGTGGCGTTCGCTGTCGACCCGGTGCCGCAGGCCGTCATGAAGGCGACGGAGGCGGCGGACGCCGCTGCTATCGGCAGACGGTGGCGCATGGGTGCATTCCTCTCGGTCACGCAGGGCGAAGTGAGCTGGTCGGATGGTCCGACCAACTCCGCATCACCCTACGAACGCCCCCGCAAGCGCGTCAGCAGCCGAACGTGAACGTCATGGCGTTCTTACAGGGATGCAACAAACCCCGGCCGCCCCGCAGGTTCCGGACGCTGAGGGAAAACCGGACCGCCGCCCGCATCGGAGTTCAGGAGATGACGGAAGCAATCCGGGACGGCGATGCCCAGACCTGTTGGGTGCCAAAAATTGTGCGCGCCCGCTGACCTGGGTGTTCGCCTAAACGTCGTGATCTTCGTTAGGCGGTGTCGCGGTACTCGTGGAGTAGGCCTCCGAGGACGTCGTGGTGCTGGATCCGCTGTGTCGGGAACGGGATGACCTCCGACGCGTCGGCCGGGGCGCGTAGGTGCAGTGCGCGGTGGGGCCTGGCGGTGTTGTAGTGCCGAGCGTATTCGGCGAGGACGCGCCTCGCGTGTTGCTCGTTGTAGATCAGCAGGCGGTCCGTGCACTCGGCGCGTGCGGTGCGTATGAATCGTTCCGCGTGGGCGTTCATCCGCGGCGCCTGTGGTGCGCTCTTGAGGATCTCGATGTCCTCTGCGGCGAAGACGGCCCGTCACAGCCGCCGAACCGGCAGCCCGCACGACGTGACCGGCCTCGCACGGCCTGTGCCGCGTGGAAACCTCGGTTTGCCGGGCTGACCAGGTCGTTTGTCTCGGCGTGGTCAGGCTGCTTGCTGGTATTCGTCGATGAGGCCACCGAGCAGTTGGGTGCGCTGGATGTGGCTTCCGGGAAAAGTTGCAACGTCTGACTGGCCCGTCTCCACGGTTTGGGGAGGTCGTTGGTGGAGGGATTGGTGGGGGCGGTGCCGGTTGTAGTGATCGGTGTAGGTGTCCAGGACGACGTGTAGGTGGCGCTCGTTGAGGACGAGTATGCGGTCGGTGCACTCCCGGCGGACGGTGCCGACCCACCGTTCCGCGAAAGCGTTCGCCTTGGGCGATCTTGGTGGTGAGAGCAGGACCTGCACACCTGCGCTGGCGAGGACGGCGTCGAAGGCGTCGGAGAACTTCCCGTCTCGATCCCGCAGGAAGAAACGGAAGCGATCGACCCGGTCTTCGAGGTCCATCATCAAGTTCCGTACCTGCTGGGTCACCCAGTCCCGGTTCGGATGCGCGGTGATGCCGAGGATGTGCACCCGACGTGTTGCGACTTCCATGACGAACAGCACGTACAGACGTCGGCAGAACACGGTATCCACGTGGAAGAAGTCACAGGCCAGCAGGCCGGAGGCTTGAGCGCGTAGGAAGGAGGCCCAGGTATCTTGCGCCCGCTGGGGCGCGGGCGGGATATTGCCCAGGCGCAGCACCGCCCGAACGGTGGCGGCGGAGAGGATTATGCCCAACCGGGCGAGCTCGCCCTGCACGCGCCGGTGCCCCCACAGCGGGTTCTCGCGGGCCAGGCGCAGGATCAACTCCCTTGTTTCCTCGGGTATCGGTGGCCGACCACACCGCTTGTGGGGGTAGGTCCACTTGTCGGCGATCAGCTCCCGGTGCCAACGGAGCAGCGTAGCCGGAGTGACGATGAAGCTGCTCCAACGCTGCCTGGGCAGCAGTCGCGACAGGGCCACCAGCAGAACCCGGTCGCCCGGTTCCATCTTCGGTCGGCTGACTTGGCGCTGGAGCACAGCGAGCTGGTGCCGCAGCACCAGCAGCTCAACATCCTTGGCAGCGTTGCCCAGCAGCCGCAGGCCCGCCAGCTCCAGAGACCTGCGCGCCAGCAAGTAGATCCATGACCACCGCATGGACTCTCATCATCCTCGGGCCGACGCCGCTCCCGCGGAGGAACGGTCCAGCTCAGCGACCCGAACCCGAGTTTTCACGCGGGACACCCTGCAGAGGGTGGTCGATGCGGTCGGCGTGGCGCTGGCCGGATTCCCTGAACGCCGTCAAGCGCTATGCCCGCCACAGCGAGCCCGAGCGAATGGTCCGGGCACCGCAGTACCGGCCCACCCTGGTCGGCCCCTACCGCGACTACCTGCGCCGGCGTCGAAGCGAGGACCCAGCGGTGCCCGTCACCCACCTCCTGCACGAGATCAAGGAGCTGGGCTACACCGGCAGCGCGAACCTACCGGTGCCCTTCAACTACGCAAAGTGGGCGAGCTGTTACGCACTCTTGTGCCTGCGGGGAGCTGAACGGAATACTCCAGTCATCAATTGTCAGGGACACGATGTAGCCGTGCCCCCTGATCGCCTGTCCTTGCTGACGCCTGAGGAGGCCGTCTTGAGGTTCAAGCGCACCACCTTCGCCGCCGCGATAGCGTCCGCCGTGATCGCTGTCGGCGCCCTCGGAGTGCCCGCACAGGCCGCCCCGAGCCCCGCCCAGCAGGTCAAGAGCGTCGCGTCCGCGGTCGACGCAACGGGGATCGAGGGCATCGCCTGGGGTTATGACAAGCAGGGCAGGGTGCTCGTGACCGCCGACAGCACGGTCTCGAGCGCCGACCTCGCCACACTCAAGCGGACCGCTGCGCGCTACGGGGACGCGGTGCGCGTCGAGCGGACCGCCGGAACCTTCAGCCTGAAGGTCGATCCCGGCGATGCGATCTGGGGCGTCGGCGGAGCCTTCCTGTACCGCTGCTCACTGGGCTTCAACGTCGTCAAGAACAACACCTACTACTTCCTGACGGCCGGCCACTGCGCCAAGGACGTCAGCACCTGGTACGCCGACCAGAACCGCACCACCCTCATCGGCAGCAACGTCGGCTACAGCTTCCCGGACAACGACTACGCACTGGTGCGCTACGACAACACCTCGCTCAGCCACTCCGGCGGGTACACCGCCGCGAATGCCTTCGTGGGCGAGACCGTCACGCGTGATGGCTCCACCACCGGCGTGCACTCCGGCACGGTCACCGCGCTCAACGTCACCGTGCGCTACAGCCATGGTGGCGGCACGGTCAACGGCCTGATCCAGACCACGGTGTGCGCCGAGGGCGGCGACTCCGGCGGCCCGCTGTACGACGGCAACAAGGCCATCGGCCTCACCTCCGGCGGCAGTGGCGACTGCACCTCCGGCGGCACCACGTTCTTCCAGCCGGTCACCGAGGCGCTGAGCGTCTACGGAGTCAGCTTGCTGTGAGGCAGCACGCAATGGCCTGCGGCCGGGACCGGAGCCTTCCGGTCCCGGCCGCGGTGCTCACCTCGCTGATGCAGCGCTTCGACAGCATGGGCATTCCAGTCCCTGACCAACCCAGAGGGCACGCCGTCTGCCGGGTGCACCTCGGGTCTCACGCCGCGCGGCGTCTTTTGCGACATCGCCGCGAAGCAGCACCGACGGCAGGGCGCGCAACTTTCGGGTCATCTCATACAGCAGGGACACGATCATGCGGGCACGATCCCAGTGGACCC
>NZ_JAYWVC010000228.1:0-12003 GCF_036281785.1 Streptomyces chiangmaiensis
GCCGACTCGCCCGATGCTGGCATGGACACGGCGTCTCACGCTCCGGAAGCGGCGCTGGACGACGGTCCGGCGGCTCACGCAGCCGACTCGGCGGCAGCACTCACGGACGCACGCCGGGTAAAGAGCCCCGAGCACTCGTCGTCAACGCACGTGCCCCTGATGGCGATGGACATGCTGTCGCTGTGCCTGGCCGTGATGCTCGGAGCGTGGGTCCTCGCCACGCTTCTGCGCTCGGCGCTCGCCCGTCACCCCGACTGGCTGGCGCGTCTCCTCGCCCAGGCTCCCGTACTACTGCGAGCAAACCCTCCCCCACGCGGCCCCGATCTCACCCAGTTGTCGGTCCTGAGGCTGTAGGCCGAACCGCCCTAGCGGGCGCGCACCAGGCGCAACCCCGCGACGTCGCATGCGCCAAGACAGCCACAAGAACCAGACACATGAGTGACATCGATCATGAGTGTCTTCACCCGCGCCCTGCACCGCAAGCCCGCCCGCCGGATCGCCGCCGCGGGAGTCGTCGCGGCGGGAGCCCTACTGCTGTCCGCCCGTAGCGGCAGCGGCGACATGGGCACTCTGAGCCGCATCACCCGCTGACCGTTCCGGGCTCCTCGGCGCGCGTGTCGAGGAGCCCGGGCGGTCCCCTGCCCCCACCTGCCTGCGCCCGGCCGACGTGCGCCCGGCGCCGCCCCCCAGATGCCCGAGGAACCATGACCAAGCACCATGCCGCCGCGGTAGCCACCGTCCTGACCCTCGCCCTCACCGTGGCCGGCTGCGCCGGCAGCGATGACAAGGCGGACTCGTCCGGCTCGTCGGCGACGGCACTGACCCACATCCACGGACTCGGCCTGGATCCCTCCGACCAGCGCCTCTACGTCGCCACCCACGAGGGCGTCTACACCCCCGACGCCAAGGGCAAACCCACGCTGGTCGGCGCGAGCGAGGACGATTTCATGGGCTTCACGGTGGCAGGGGACAAAACCTTCTACGCCAGCGGCCACCCCTCCCAGGGAGGCAACAAGGGTCTGATCAAGAGCACGGACGGCGGCAAGACCTGGAAGGCGCTGTCCTTGTCCGGGCAGTCCGACTTCCACGCCCTGGACTACGCGCACGGCACGCTCTACGCCTACGACGCCACGGGCGGCCTGTTGCGCACCAGCAAGGATGGCAAGACCTGGAAGGACGGCGCGATGCTCCAGGCACTCGACATCGCGGTCAGTCCGAGCGACCCCGACCTCGTCCTCGCCACCACAGCCGCGGGAATCGCCCGCAGCACGGACGGCGGCGAGACGTTCACGAAGGGCAAGCAGCCCGTCATGGCCTTCCTCTCCTGGACCGCGAAGGAAGCCCTCTACGGCATCGACACCTCCGGCGGCCTGAACCGCAGCACGGACGGCGGTGCCACCTGGAAGAGCGTGTCGACCCTCCCCGGCGGTCAGCCCCAGGCGCTCACCGCGGTCGATGCCGAGCACGTCCTGGTCGCCACCTGGGACGGGGTGTACGAGTCGAAGGACGGTGGCAAGACCTTCACCCGGCGGCTCGACGTCGAGTCGGCTGACGTGCACTGAATACGCCGCGGCTCGGCCACCAATCCGCACCCGTCCTCGATACGAACACAGGGCAGCCACACCGGCCATGCCTTACTGCATATGCGTCGCATCTGAAGGCACAACGCAGTAAGGCATGGCCAACATCGTCCCGAGGAAGCTGCCCATGAATACCAACGCCGCGGCCACTCGGCCGAGCCGCCGGTTCGACCGGGGTGAGATACGCCGTCTGGCGGCGATGTACGGCTTCGTGGCGGCGCTGCACATCGCGGGCTTCGGCCTGTTCGCCTACTACAACGCCCGCTACCACGACCTCGCCAACAGCCAGGGCGAACTGCTCTACGCAGGCGCGGCCGGGCTGGCCTACACGCTCGCGATGCGCCACGCCTTCGACGCCGACCACATCTCAGCGATCGACGACACCACCCGCTACCTGCTACAGAAGGGCAAGCGCCCGCTCGGTCTCGGGCTGGCCTTCTCACTCGGCCACTCGTCCGTCGTCTTCGCCCTCTCCGTCGCCATCGCCTTCGCCGCGCAGGCCGCGAACCGCTTCCAGACGGGCTTCGCCGACATCGGCGGTGTCATCGGCACGCTGGTCTCCGGGGTCTTCCTGTACGCCATCGCCGCCCTCAACTTCGGCGTACTGCGCGGCATCTTCGGGACCTGGCGCGAGGCGAAGCAGGGCCACCACCGTCCCGAGGAGCTGGAACAGCTCCTGTCCGACCGCAGCTTGATGAACCGCGTCTTCAAGGGCCGCTACAACAGGCTCATCGAGCACAGCTGGCAGCTGTACTTCGTAGGCCTGCTCTTCGGCCTCGGCTTCGACACCGCCACCCAGGTCGGCGCGCTCGGCCTCGCAGCCGGCTCCGCCGCGGACGGCACCCTGCCGCCCCTCGGCATCATCGCCCTGCCACTGATCTTCGCCGCCGGCATGAGCCTGATGGACACCACCGACGGGGTGTTCATGGCAAAGGCATACGAGTGGTCGTTCTCCAACCCCGTCCGCAAGATCTACTACAACCTCACCATGACCGGCCTGTCGATCTTCGTGGCCTTCGTGGTCGGCACGGTGGAATTGGTCTCCCTGCTCGCGGAACAGCTCGGTGCGGCCGACCGCGCACCCTGGTCCTGGCTGGCGGGCATAGACCTCAACACGATCGGCGTCGTCATCGTGGTCACCTTCGTGGCGACCTGGATCGGCGCCGTCGCCCTGTGGAAGCTGCGCCGCTTCGACGAGCGGTATCCCACACGCACCGAGCCGGACCCCGACGTTGTGTCCGTATGACGCTGACGCTTACGGGCTCGATGCGCCGCAGAGCAGAGTCTCCGAAGGACGCCTCCGGTTCCTGTCGTGCCGCTCCGTCCGCGTTATCGACGTCGCCGACGTAGCTGGAAATCCGGCCAGCCGGTCGCCGTCATCTTGAGGGCGTCGCCGTCGGCTCGTCGCGGAACTGGGCAGGCAGGGCACTGTTCACGCGGGCCGCAGCCGTGGCGTCGCAGCCGCGCAGGCCGGTGCCGTGGTGGTCGTCACCGATGCCGGTCGCCGCCACGGCGGGTTCCGCGGCCAGCACCAGCGGAACTACTTCGCGATGGCACCCCCGATTGGAGTCAAACGTGGGGGCCCTGCCCGAGGTGCAGCCCACGAGCTCCCGCCGACAACCGTGTCACTCGGTCGGACCAACGTTGTACGGGAAGACGTCTTGCCCGCAGCCGCCGGGCCTTGTACGCCGGATCGGCCTTCCACTCCACCGGGCGTCGGCCTGCCCGCCGCATCACGCTGTGCAACCGTGGTGGTGCTCGGGGTATCCGGACACCTCTTTCGGAAGGAAGTGGCCCGATGCCGTCTCCCGCACGCCGTGCGGCCACCGCCGTTCTCGTCCCCGCAAGTCTCGCCTCGTCACTGACGCTGGTACCGGTTGCCCTCGCAGCCGCCCCCGCCACCGTCGCCCCCAACGTCGCCGCCACGCAGCAGCCCGGCGGGGACCAGCTGATGCAGATGGCCCAGCAGTACGCCGCCGCCCTGCAAAAACTGCACGGGGCCGCCTTCGAGCAGGCCTTCATGGCCGGGATGATCCCGCATCACCAGATGGCCGTGTCGATGGCCCGCATGGAACTCACCGACGGCACCCGTCCCGAGCTCAGAGCCATGGCGCAACGGGTGATCACCGCCCAGAGTCAGGAGATCAGCGAAATGACCAGCTGGCTCAAGACCTGGTACGGACTCACCCCGGCTCAAGCGGCCGCCCGCATGCCCGCAGGCGTCCAGCAGATGATGAGGTCCATGCACGCGGACATGGATGCGATGTCCAGCCACATGGCCACGATGGGCGCCGGTGCGAGTGTCGACCAGGCGTTCATGGAAGGGATGATCGCCCACCACGAGGCCGCCGTCCTTGCGGCAGGCACCGTGCCCGGACAGGCCACCCACAGCCGGCTGATCGCCGTGGCCCACTCCATCGCCGCCAGCCAGAACGCGGAGATCACTAAGCTGCGCACCTGGCTGAGTAACTGGTACGGGAAGTCGACAACCAAGTAGCCGCGGACGCACCGGACTCCAGAGGTCGCCTTTCAGCACGAGCAGCGATCGGCGGCCCCGGGCGAGGGCAGGGCACGCACCGCCTCTGCCCTCGCCCGGGTCTCAGTGGACGTGCGGGCCTCCGGTCATCTGCGGCTTCCCTCGGGGTACGAGGACGAGGGCGCTCGCGGCGGCCGCGACCGCGCTGAGCGTGAAGGCGTCTGTAAAGCCGCCGATCGCTCCATGCTCGACGCCGGCGGCGACCGTCGACATCACGGCCACCCCGATCGAGCCGCCCACTTCGTGGAAGGTGTTGACGACGCCCGAGGCCAGTCCCGCCTCCTCGTGGGCGACCATGGCCAGCGCCGTGGTGGTGGCGGTGACGAAGACCGCACCGATGCCGAGCGAGGCGATCACCAGGCCGGACAGCAGCGGTCCCGCATACACACTTCCGTCTCCCGACAGCCAGGTCAGCGGGAGAGTCCCACCCGCCGCGACGCCCATTCCGGCCACGGCGGTAGGACGGCTGCCGATCCGGCCGACGAGTTGCGACCCGAGGTGGGCGCCGATGCCGGTGGCCACGGCCACGGGCAGGAACACCAGCCCGGTCTTGAGCAGGCTGAATCCGCGTAAGTGCTGGAGATACACCGAGCCGAGGAAGAAGAACGCGATCAGTAGCGCGGTGGCGATGAGCATAAGGAACGCGCCCGCAACCACCGGACGGTGGGTGAACATCCTGAGGTCCATCAGCGGAGTCCGGCCGTCGTGTTCGACGGCGACGAACGCGCCGCAGAAGACGAGAGCGCCGAGCAAGGGCAGGACGGCGGTCGCGCTTCCGCAGCTGGCGTCTCCTGCCTTCACCAGTCCGTAGATCAACGATCCGGTGCCCGCGGTCACCAGCACGGCACCGGGCAGGTCCAAGCGCGCAGGCTGAGGCGAGCGGCGGGGCAGCAGTGCGGGCACCTGGTGCGCCGGTGGCGAGTCCGGTGACCAGGGAGGCGGCCGTGAACGTCGCCAGCCCTACGAGCACGGTGCGATGGGCACCCAACACGTCGACGAGCCGCCCACCGAGCAGCATCAGCCCACCGAAGCACAGCGCGTACGCGGTGACAACCCAGGTGAGCCAGCGGCCGCTCTGACGGGCAAGGGCCCTCCAGAGGGGACTTGATCAGGTGATCAACGGGGCACATGCGCCTGCGCAGAGGCGGACGTCAACAGCCCATCAACGGCCGCGAGACGGGCGACCCGGCCGCCCCAGACACCGCGCATGCGTTCAGGAAGATCGAAGTGGTGAACATGGCAGGCCCTTGTCTGGAAGCCGGAAAGACGGGGTCGGTTGGAGGCACTCAGGACCTCCCGCGCGGGCTCAACGCGTACGCAGTCCTCCTCACGACGTCGCCCCCCATGTGTACGGCTCCCACCGACGACCGGTGGAAGCCGTACCAGAGGGTGAGATCACTGGCGTCCGGTGTACTGGAAGATGTAGAGCCCGTAGTCGCGGTCGGATGCGGCGACGTACTCCGTGCCTCCGTGGGGGAAGGTCTGCACACCCCAGAAGTTGTTGCCGCCCTTGTCGATGTAGTGACCCACCTCGACGAGCTTGTCATTCTTGATCTTGGTGACCCGGAATCCGCCCGCGTAGTAGGCGAAGTACGCGAGGTCGGAACGGACGTGCGAGGTCGCCACCTCGTGGACGGTCAAGTCGCCGAACCCGGAGGCGTACGCCGGGTCGTGGCCCTCAGGGATCGCATACGTGTCCAGCTCGGTCATCTTGCCGCGCTCGTTGCGGTAGAGGTGGGCGTAGCCCCAGCCGTCGAAATGAGAGGAGAACGTGGCCTGGTCACCCTTGGTGCCGACGGCCACCGGAAGGGCCTGGGGTCCGGTTCCGGCCAGGCAGTCCGCGTTGCTGTAGGGCTGGTCGAAGATGGCGAAGCCCTGGCTGCGCGGCGCGACACCGAACGTAGGCAGGGTGCCCTCAACGCTCATGCCGGACTGGGCGTCGCAGGCGTCGCTGCCAGTGCGGTTGAAGACGAGGATGCCGTCGTAGCCGCCCGCGGCCTCGACATTGGCGACCTTCTCGGTGAAGGTGCACACGCCGCGCTCGACGACGGCGATGTCCATGGTGGCCGGGTCGCCGGCAGGCACCGCGGTGTCGCCGTTGCAGGCGCGTCCGACATATACGGATCCACCGGTGAGCGCGGTGCCCGGGTTGAGCGGAATGCCCTGGCCGGCGGTGATGGCGGTGTTGTCGGTGACGTTGCGGGCGGCCAGCGCGTACGGGCCGAAGTCCTCGTCGGCGCCGATGACATAGCGGTTGTCGAGCGTGAACTCGGCCTCGTGGCCGTTGCCTTCGGGCGCCACCGTCAGCCCGCTCTCGGCCGGCTCAGGGTCGGGGTCGGTGAAGTCGGTATCGCCGATGTACTTGATCTTCTTGGGGTTGGTGACGTCCAGCAGGACGTATCCTGCGTCCCAGTACGACGCGACCATGATCTGCCGGCCGTGGATGTTCTTGACGACCATGTCGTGCAGGAAGATCTCGGTGAGGTTGGCCGGGGCTGCCTGGACGATCTGCGGGAAGGTCTCATCGAGGTCGTACTCGGCGACGAGCGTGGCCTTCGCCGGGTCGGTGATGTCCATGATGTCGACGTCCGTGCCCTCTTCGTTGTCGACAAGGACGGCGTACGCCCTGTCACCCGCGTCCCAGGCGAAGACGCTGTGGATCTCGCGGGCCAGGTCGGTCGGCTCGTTGCCGAGGGTGAAGTCGCCGACGCCGTTGGCCAGAGTCTTGGGGTGGACCGGGTCGGTGACGTCGTAGATGTTCATGCCGCCGACACCGCCGTCGCCGCAGATCTCGTTGTTGGTGACGAGGATGTCGCCGTCGAAGGCGGACGTGGAGATGTGCAGTGTCTGGATGCCCTCGCCGGGCGCGCTGCCCGTCGTGGGGATGAACGCGGCCTTCTTCGGCTTGCCGGGGTTGCGGATATCGACGACATGGACGCCGGTGTTGTCACAGCCGACTCCGCCCCACGAGGCGAGGTAGGCGTACCCCTTGTAGACGCCCACATCGGCGATCTTGCCCTCGACGCTGTCGAGTTGAAGCTTGCTGACGAGGCTGACGTTGTCACTGCTCGCAGGCAGGTGTCCGCCGCTCCCCCCATGTTGGTCGTGATCGTGTGTGGCCTGCGCGTTGTTGATGACACCGTCTGTGGAGCCGACACCATCATGGGCCTGGGCGACGCCCGTGAGCCCGACCGCCACCAGGGATGTGATTATGACAATTCCGGCGGCTGTACGTCTGCGTCTGTTACGCATAGTCCCTCCCCTGCCAGTGCGGGTGTGACCGCACACCTGTGACGAGGCAGTGCCCGGCCGATCGGCCCGGGCACCGGGAACGTACTTTGCCGACTCATAGGCAGGGAAGACTTTTAACACGAATGCATTTAGCAGACAGCGGCTGCTTCTGCCCCGTGTCGACGCCACGCCGGTAGCCGATCGCCGCCATGCCGCAGCGCGTCTCCGCACTGAATCCGACGCCATTTAGTGGCTGTGACCGTCGGCGCCGTGCCCAGCATCGTCGGTGTTCGTGGCTGTGGACGCACTGTTCTGAGGTGACGGAGCGACGGAGTTCTGGCCGCCTGGCGTTTCGTCGTGGGTGCCCTCGTCATCGTGGGTGGTCTCGGCTTCCCCTGTCTCCTCCGACTTCCCGGAAGTCTCCTCACCATGGCTGTGGCCGTGCCCGTCGCCACCCGACTCCGACGCCATCCCGTCGGCGATGCCGCGCAGCCCGATAAACGCAAGCACTGCAGTGACCAGCACCAATACGCCCGCCGGGCCGATGATGCTGCGCCAGCGCGCCGGTTCGTGCCGCAGGACATACGCAATGAAGGACAATGTGAGACCGAAGGGGATGAGCATCGCGCCACGCTCGGGGAAGTCCTCGAAGTGCTGCAACCCACCGCTGAGCATGCCAATGCCGAACGACAGCGCGAGCGAAGCAGCGATGATGCTTAGTACTTTCGCTGCCTTGGGTCGCTGCTTGGTGAGGATGAACTCGGTGAGGGTGGTCGCGCACAGGAAGACCGCGGCGCCGATCATCGCGATGACGGTGTACCGGGCGGGGTCGAGCGGGTGGTGCACGATGGCGCCGCTGATCAAACCGGCGCCGACGAACGTGGCGGCGTAGCCGAGGTAGTTGCCGAGCAGCGGTGTCCGTTTCGGTGCTCGGCGGCGACCGCCGCGGCGTCCTCCGCTTCGCGGCGGCGACGGCTCCGGCCGCCTCTCATACGTGTGAGGTGCCTGCGGGTGCACAGGCGTGGTGGTGCGGTCGACAAAGTGCTGCTGGGACACGGAGGACGCCTTTCAGCGCGAAACGACGGTCGGCAGCGTGCGGGCACACGAGGCGGACCCGTCGGACGAGACGATGAGCTTTGGATGAGCACGGCCGGACAGGACGGTCCGGCACTTCGAGGGCGCAGCGCTCGGGCTGCACGCACCTCAAACAGCCAGTGCTCTATATCCGCAGCACCTGCGACCGCGAAATGTCCGTTCTTCTGGCCGGGTTCGGCTCCGGGCCGATGCGGACCGCCTTGACGCCGGGGTCGATGTTCCACGCCGCCTGGCTGTGTGGTGGAACCAGGCAGGGACCGGACGGGACCACTGCGAAGCAGCTGGAAACCTCCGTGTGGGCCACGGATCCGATGTGTTGATGCGGGTCGGGGTGCTCGGCAGTCTCAACGTCTGCGGACGCGAGCAGCGGCCCGTCGACAACAGGTGTGGCATGGCTCGCGTGCTGAATGCCTTCGGAGGTGGCAACTCCACTGTGGGCGCCGGCATGGCCCAGGGTATGCAGCACACCGACGCCCAGAAGCAGCAAGGTGAGCAGAACGAGGCGCAACGCGACGTCGCCCGTCTTCGTGTTCTTGCCCACGCGCCCCTACCGCCGTCCCCTAGCTGCGCCTCTACATCGGGTTCGTGTTTGTCCTCGGCGGCACAGCGTACCGGCGACGACTTCCACGCGACAGGTGGGGGCACGCTCAGGCGGACGGGAGCGCGCGTCGATCGGCCGAGCCAATAGGCGCCCGCCTGCCGTTCATGGACGGTGCACAGGCGTCTCAGTGAACGTGCGGGCCTCCGGTCATCTGCGCTTCCCCCGAGTATGAGTGCGTCGACGTGTTCGTCGGCGCGACTCAGACCCGGCGCGGCTGACGGCACGTGATCCGTGACCGTCAGCTCTGCGGACGCAACCCGGACAGGGTGACCGCGACGAGCCGCTTGACCGCAGCCTTGGAGGTCAGGGTGCCTGCCCCGGCAAGGGCGTGCAGGCAGAAGCTGGTCAGCTCATCCGGCGCGACATCATCCCGAACTTCACCCGCCTGCACTCCCTCAGCCAGCAAGCCCCGGATGAACTGACGCAGGTGCTGCTCTGCGTGCACGACGTGGTCCCCCCGGTGCAGGAGCGCCGAAAATTCCCCTCCATGCCCATGTCGCTGCTGCTGGATGAACGCGTAGGCCTCCAACACCGCTTCCAGCCGCTCGCCAGGAGTGCCGGCCTGGTCGCGAAGTTCAGCGAGTTGGTCGAGATGCGCGCCGATCTGGCGCTCGTGCCAGGCCACCATGATCGACTCGATGTCAGGGAAGTACTTGTACAGCGTGGCCCGGCCGATGCCGCTCTGTTCGGCGATCCGCGACATCGTCACCGCCCGCAGGCCCTGCTCCGCCACGAGCGCCGCCGTCGTTTCCAGCACCGTGTCGCGCACGGCACGGCGATGCTCCTCGATCGTCTCGTTCCACAGCCTCGGCACCAGGTCAGTATACGTGGTGACGATGCCGATACACTTCGACTTGATGTAGACACTATGTATCGATAACTGTTGCGGCCACGGAAGTACGACCCGACAGCCGTCCGCTCGACAAGGGAGATTCCTATGACCGACTCACCGTCCGAGCCGAGCACTACTACGGCGCCTGCCCATGGAACAGCCCCTGGCGCGCCGCGCTGGGTGAAGGTCTCGGGGGCAGTGGCGCTGGCCGTGGTCATCTTGTTCCTCGTCCTGCACCTGACCGGGAGCGGCATGGGACCTGGCATGCACGGCGGCCACTGATGGCGATGCCGCCCGGAATCCGCAAACTCGCACTCACCGCGCACGTCGCGTCCTCGGTGGGCTGGCTCGGATCGGTCGCCACTTTCCTGGCGCTCGCTCTCGCCGGACTGAACGGCCAGGATCCCCAGCAAGTCCGAGGGGCGTACCTCGCCATGGAGTTGACCGGCTGGTACGTGATCGTCCCGCTGGCCTTCGCCACGCTGCTGACAGGACTGATCCAGTCCCTTGGCACAACGTGGGGGTTGCTCCGCCACTATTGGGTGCTCGCCAAACTCGTTCTGACTGTCCTGGCCACGTTCCTTCTCTTGCTGCATATGCAGGTGGCGGCAGCGGCGGCGCGGACGAACCTGTCCGGCTCCGACCTCAGCGGGATGAGGATCCAGCTCGTCGCCGACGCCGCCGCTGCTGTCGCTGTGCTACTGACGACCACGGCACTCTCGATCTACAAGCCACGGGGCATCACCAAATACGGATGGCGGGTGCAGAACAAGCAGCGAGCTGATCGGGCCGGTAGCCCTGCCATGGACGAGGCGGCTCCGGCCCCGGCCTGACGGGCTCAGCCATCGCGGGGCTTTGCGGTCCGGCTCAGCATGGCCCGGCCGCCGAGGCCACGAACATCGGCAGGGCCAGGAACAGCCGGTCCGTGGTCACCCGAGCACACTGCTCGGCAACCCACGCATCCGTCCGCTCCCGCGTGACGGCGCCAGTAGAACAGGCCCCTTCGGCCAGTCCGACGAGCAGTGGGAGCATCGTCGGTCCCGTGAACACGCCTGTGTGCACTTCCACCGCCACCTCCTGGAAACCGGAGTCCAGCAGCAGGTTGCGATATCGGCGGGCGGTCCGCGGGCCGGCGGTCAGGTCGGCGCGTGCGTGCACGATGGTGCGAGTGAGGGTCGGCTCGTCGGAGTCGATGACGAAGGTGTCCCAGTCCTGTCCGATCAGCACGATGCGCCCGCCCGGTACGAGGGTGCGGCGGGCTTCCGCCAATGCCCGCTCGCGTTCGGCGAGTTCGTGAAACACCTTGTCGGCCCGGTAGCCATCCACCGAGGAGTCCGCCAGGGGCAGCTCGTATGCTGCCGCGGTCCGGAACTCCGCTCCGGGCCACCGGCCGCGGGCAACGGCGATCATCCGCTCGTCAGGATCCACACCGACGGCCTTCACACCCCGCTCGGCGAGTTCTGCCACGGCGCGCCCCGCCCCGCAGTCCACGTCCACCACGGACTTTCCGGACCCGACGCCGAGCAAGTCGTAGGTGCGCTGCCTGAGTTCCGTGACTCCCGGCAGCGGGTCGGCCGCTTCGAGCAGCGTGATGAAGTTGTCCGTCGAACGGCGCGTCTGTTCCGCTTCCTTGGTCATGGGCGCCAGGTTGCGACTTGATGTCGACATGAAGTCAAGCGAGCACAGCAGGCCGATCAACGGTGACGGCGCGGTGATGACCATCGGTGCCGTCGCGGAGCGCTTCGGCATGGCCACTCACGTCCTGCGGCACTGGGAGGCGATGGGACTCGTCACCCCCGCACGCGACGCTGCCGGCCGGCGCCGCTACGGCGCTGCCGACCTCACCCGGATCGCCGTCATCCTTCGCGCCAAGGAAGCCGGGCTGTCACTCGACACTATCCGTACGCTGGCAGGCACAGCCGATCCCGTGAAGCGGCGCGAGATGCTGCAGGAAGAAGCCGCGGCCCTGCGCTCCCGCATCGCCACCGCCCGGTACTCGCTCGAGCTCATCGAGTGCGCTCTGGACTGCGATCACGAAGACGTCACCCTCACCGGTGTCACCCGGCATGTCACCGCCGCATGGGCCACCCAGTGCGCCCGAAACCTCCTCATGGGTCTGGACGACACG